>JAFUKK010000108.1 GCA_017473665.1 Lachnospiraceae bacterium | reverse complement strand
TGTAAATATTTTTTCACGGGGAATTCCCAGCTACGGTGCATATTATTTACATAAGCCAGATGGACTCCGTTCAGATATATATCCGCCAGTGTATCCACACCTTCAAAAGCCAGTAATATCTGTTCCTCCCTAAGTAGCTCTGCCTCCACTGCAAATATAGTGGTATATTCAAAATCATGCTCCATGATTTTCAAAGCTTCCAACTCATTATCCCGATAATATGGGTCCTCCATTTTACCGCACGCCAATAAATCATTATATACGCTTCCGGGCACCTGTGCAGGTAACACTCCTGTATCCCCTACCTGATGCATGGACCAGCCGTTCATTAATTCTTTTACTATCATAGGGCCACCCCTTTCTCTACAATCTCTTTCCATTTTCTGCAATGATATCGTGGTACCAATATGCAGAGTCCTTCCAGATACGCTTCTGAGAAGTAAAATCCACATACACCAGACCAAATCTTTCCAGATAACCGAAATTCCATTCAAAATTATCCATCAGGGACCACTGGAAATAACCTTTGATATCCACCCCTGTTTCAGCGGCTCTCTTCAAAGCTCCCAGGTATCGTGACAAAAAGTCTATACGGTTGGGGTCATGGACCTTACCATCCAGGGATACCACATCATGACAGGATACTCCGTTCTCAGTAATATAAATAGGCTTTTGATACCGCTCATACAAAAACTTGGGCCCCCAACAGAGACATTCCGGTGTAACAGGCCAATTATTGGCAGTTCTTGAAAATCCGGCATCCCGCTTTACCAGCTCCGGTTTCCCATTCGCTCCCATCCGTACACATTTGCCGTTATATATATTCTGCCCATAAAAGTCAATGGGCTGGGAAATTAATTTCATATCTTCTTCCGTAATCTTGGGAAGCCATGGACCATATAGTTCCAGTCCTTCCTCCGGATACTTACCCAGAATGACAGGGTCGGACCACCAAGATACATTCCAGGTCCAATTCTCCGGCTCCGGTAGCATAAACAAGGCTGTCCGTGCTGCTTCAATATCCTCCGGGCGTTCCGTCTCCGGATAGGTCATACCACTGGTGGGCGCATAACCAATCTTAATAGGTTGCTTAGCATGGGCACGGAGCATCTGCACTGCCCTGCCATGGGCTTTCAAAGCATTATGTGCCATTTGGAAGGTATCCCGCAAAGGTGACTGCAATCCCGGTGCGTGTACACCGGTGAGAAATCCAAGTCCCACAAAACATTGAGGCTCATTTAAGGTAAAAAAATTAGTCACCCGGTCACTGAAGCGGTCTGCCACAAGGGCTGCATACTGTCCAAACCACTCCACAATTTCTTCATTCATCCAGCCGCCTCTTTTATACAATTCATAAGGCAATTCCCAATGATACAAAGTAATATAAGGCTCAATCCCTGCCTCCAGTAAGGCATCTATCAACCCATTATAAAAAGCAATGCCCTTTTCATTTATCTTGCCGGTACCCTCCGGTAATACTCTGGCCCAATTGATGGAGAAACGATAAGCTTTCAACCCCATAGCCTTCATCATAGCCACATCTTCCTTATATCTGTGATAATGGTCACAAGCCACATCTCCGGTATGACCTTCATACACTCTGCCCGGCTCCCGGCAAAACACATCCCAAATATCCATACCCTTGCCGTCTTCTCCAAAGGCTCCCTCAATCTGATAGGCACTGGTGGCAGCACCCCATACGAAATCATCTCTAAATCCCATATTAACCTCCTGCTATTCCTCCGGCATATCCCATACCGGTATATTTAGTCCTTCAATATACTCTGCCAGTTCTGCAGCCATTTCCTCTGCTTCCGGTATCCGTAAGTGCCCCGGCGTACCACAGCCACATCTCTCATATCCAAAATACCGTACTCTTTCATCTCCCAACTCATCTGCCACTTCTTTCATCGCTCTGTCCCAACTCAAATCATGTTCTAAAATGGTGGTAGTTAACAATATAAATGCTTTTGGATACTTTTCCCGGATATTCCGGATTAATTGCTTATATTTGTACTTCCAGTAAGCCGACTGATGTCCTTGCGGTTCCTCCTTCATATAATCCCGGGGATGACTGTCATTCTGTCCCACAGCCAATATCACCACATGGGGTGTATAACGTTCAAACTCCCATTCCGTCAACTGTCCGTAATTAGGTAAATAATGTAACTTATCCCATATGGACTCCATACCTGGATATACGGGCGGGCACACCCACCCTGCACCATTTAGCAGGGGAATCCCTCCCTGGGAAATATTATGTATCTCAGCATTTAACTTTCTGGCTGTCATCCAGGCATAGGAATACCAACTGTTGGAATACTCTCCGCAATGCTCCGGGTCCGGGCATCCCACATATGCCACCGCTTCTGACACCTCTCCTGCTGAAACAGAGTCTCCGTACACCTCTATCCGGCGGTTAGGCTTTACAGGAGGACTCTGCAATATACTTTCTTCGGAAAGGAGCAATTCTACCAAAGTGATTATATGACAGCTATCCTGGCGTTTAAAAAAGAGAATCTCATGGTCCCTTTCTTCTGCCTCGTCCACCAATCTAATCTCCGTAATGCCCTCAGTTT
>JAFUKK010000107.1 GCA_017473665.1 Lachnospiraceae bacterium | reverse complement strand
TATTAACAGTCCCGGAGGCAGTGTGACTGCGGGTATGGCTATTTATGATACCATGAATTATATTAAATGCGACGTATCCACTGTATGTATCGGTATGGCAGCCAGTATGGGGGCATTCCTGTTGGCAGGCGGTGCCAAGGGAAAGCGTTATGCGTTGCCCAATGCTGAGATTATGATTCATCAGCCTTTAGGCGGTACCCAGGGTCAGGCTACCGAGATTGAGATTGCAGCAAAGCATATCCTGAAAACCAAGGAAAAATTGAATCGTATGCTGGCAGAGAATACCAGCCGGGATTATGAGACCATTTGTGCAGACACTGAGCGTGATAATTGGAAGAGCGCACAGGAGGCCTGTGAGTATGGTCTGATTGATAAGGTGATTGCTTCCCACAGTGCAATGTAAGTGGAGCACCCCTATATTTGGAAACAGGAGACTATATTAAATGGCAGGAAAGATTCCCGGCAATGAGATTCATTGCTCATTTTGTAATAAAACAGAGCGTCAGGTGCGTAAGATGCTGGCAGGACCTAACGGAGCATATATCTGTGATGAATGTATTGAGATATGTGCGGATATTCTGGAGGAAGAATTTGAAAGGGATGAGATGCCGGAAGAGCCCCGGATGGAAATTAACCTTTTAAAACCCCAGGAGATTAAAGGTTTTTTGGATGAATATGTAATTGGACAGGATGATGCCAAAAAGGTATTGGCGGTATCCGTCTATAACCATTACAAGCGTGTAATGTCCACCAAGAATATGAATGATGTGGAATTACAAAAGAGTAATATTATTATGATAGGTCCTACCGGTTCCGGTAAGACTTATTTGGCACAGACTTTAGCAAAGATTATCAATGTACCCTTTGCCATTGCAGATGCTACCACACTGACAGAGGCCGGTTATGTAGGTGAGGATGTTGAGAATATTCTGCTGAAGCTGATTCAGGCGGCAGACTATGATGTAGAGCGTGCTCAGTATGGTATTGTTTATATTGATGAGATTGATAAGATTACCAAGAAAAGTGAGAATGTATCCATTACCAGAGATGTATCCGGTGAGGGCGTGCAACAGGCATTATTAAAAATTGTAGAGGGTACGGTGGCAAGTGTACCTCCCCAGGGTGGCAGAAAGCATCCCCATCAGGAATTGATTCAGATTGACACCTCCAATATTCTCTTTATTTGCGGCGGTGCCTTCGATGGTCTGGACAAGATCATTGAGACCAGATTGGACAAGAAGGCCATTGGTTTTAATACCGAGGTGACTACCAAGTCTGTAAATGAAATGGCGGATATTCTTAAGGAAGTGACTACACAGGATTTGGTGAAGTTTGGACTGATTCCCGAGTTTGTGGGCCGTGTGCCTATTTGTGTATCCTTAAGCGGACTGGACAAGGAGGCTTTGGTACGGATTTTGAAAGAGCCCAAGAATGCGCTTATCAAGCAGTATCAGAAGCTTTTTGAGATGGATGATGTAAAGTTGTCCTTTGAAGAGGATGCGATTGAAGCTATTGCAACCAAGGCTTTTGAACACAAGACAGGGGCAAGAGGCTTGCGTTCCATCATGGAAAATGTAATGATGGACACCATGTATCGTATTCCTTCTGATGATACGATAGAGGAATGTATCATCACAGGTGAGGCGGTGACAAATGGCAGTCAGCCCAAGCTGGTTCACGTGAGTGAATAATTGAAAAATGGAGCACCGCCTTAGGACGGTGCTCTTTTTGAAAGGCGGAAGTAGTTATGATAATAAAGAATGTGGGGCTGGAGACTGTATGCGGCATTACCAGTAAGTTGCCGGAGAATGTGCATCCGGAGGTGGCTTTTGCAGGCAAGAGTAATGTGGGCAAGTCCTCCCTGATAAATGCTTTGATGAACCGGAAATCACTGGCACGTACCAGCAGTCAGCCCGGTAAGACACAGACCATAAATTTTTATAATGTCAATGATGCTCTGTATTTTGTGGATTTGCCGGGCTATGGCTATGCCCGTGCCAATGAGGAAGTAAAGGCAAAATGGGGCAAAATGATAGAAAATTACTTACATAAGTCTAAGCAATTGCGGGCAGTATTTCTGCTTATTGATATCAGCCATGCGCCCTCGGAGCATGACCGTATCATGTATGGTTGGATTCAGAAAAACGGATATCAGCCCATAATCATTGCTACTAAGTTGGACAAGATTAAGCGTAGTCAGATACAAAAGCAGGTAAGTCTGGTGCGCAGCGGCTTGGGTGCAGGTAAGGATACTTTGATTATTCCTTTTTCGGCAGAAACTAAGCAGGGTAGAGATGAGATATATGAATTGATTGACAGTATTGTGGAGGAGTCCGTTGAGACCATTGACGAATAATAGGGGGTTACCAATGAAGAGATATTGTAAGGCCTTAGTGAATCTGGCCATTTCCCTGGTTATTTTTCTGGGAATTCTATTTTTAGTACCGAAACTTTTGGTACTCTTTGCGCCTTTTGTGGCCGGTTATATTATTGCATGGATTGTAAGTCCCATGGTACGTTTTTTTGAGGAAAAGGTGCGTCTGAAGCGTAAGGCCGGCAGTGCATTTGTGATTATTCTATTTATTGGTTTGGTGGTACTTTTGATTTACTTGGTAGGAGCCAAGCTGGTGGATGAGGTAATCGGTTTTGTAAATGAATTACCTTTGCTCTGGACCAATTTGGAGAAAGAGATTCAGGATATTGTACGCAATTACAATGATATTTATAAACTGCTTCCTCAGAATATCCGTGAAGGTATTGCAAATCTAAGTGATCAGATTGGTGTGTATATGAGTGAGTTTCTTGGCAATATCAGTTCTCCTGCATGGGATGCGGTAAGTAACTTTGCCAAGAGTCTGCCTGCGGTGATTATAGGTGTCATTATGGCATTGTTGTCTTCCTATCTCTTTGTATTGGAGAGAAACAATATCAGTGCCTGGTTTTATCAACGTATGCCTGGTATTCTGGTGGACAGATACAATATTGTGAGCCGTAGTGTAAAAAAAGCTGTGGGAGGATATTTAAAGGCACAGTTAAAAATCGAAGTGTGGATGTATCTGTTGCTCCTGGTAGGTTTGAGTATTTTGCAGGTGGAGTATGCATTTTTAATTGCACTTGGAATTGCTTTCCTGGACATACTTCCCTTTTTTGGCACAGGTACTGTAATGGTGCCTTGGGCGATTATCAAAATCCTTAGTGGCAATTATACCATGGCCATAGGTTTGTTGATTATGTGGGGCGTGGGACAGCTGGTACGCCAATTGATTCAGCCCAAATTTGTGGGAGATTCTATTGGTGTGGAGCCTATTCCTACGTTGATTCTGCTATATCTTGGATTCAGACTGGGGGGCGTGCTGGGGATGATTATTGCGGTCCCTATCGGACTGATTATTTTCACCATGTACGAAGAGGGTGTATTTGATACCACCAAGAACAGTATATTGATTCTTGTGGCAGGCATCAATCATTTCCGAAAGATTGAGTCAGTGGATATGGTGCAGGTAGAGCAGATGCTGGAAAAGGAACAAAAGGAACGTAAGGATGCGGAATATTAGATTGTTGTTGCAATATGAGGGGACCCGTTATCAAGGGTGGCAAAAGCAGGTGTCTACAGACAATACCCTACAGGGTAAGATGGAGACGCTGTTAACCAGAATGTGCGGGGAACCCATTGAGGTGCATGCCAGTGGCAGGACGGATGCAGGTGTCCACGCCAAGGGGCAGGTGGCCCATTTTCATACCGACAGTACCATGTCCGTGGAGGAGATGCACCGCTATATCAATCAGTATTTACCGGAGGATGTGGCAGTGTTACAGGTGTCAGAGGCGGCTCCCAGATTTCACAGCAGACTAAATGCTACCGGTAAAAAATATGCGTATCAGATTATAAACAGTGAGGTGCCTGATGTATTCCTGCGTAGGTACGCCTGGCAGTATCCGGAGCAGCTGGATGTGGTTGCTCTGAGACAGGCAGCGGCCTATTTATTGGGGGAGCATGATTTTAGGGCATTTACGTCCTTAAAAAAGACCAAAAAGTCCACTGTGCGTACTATTCATGAAATTGATATAGCAAGGGAGCAGGATTTATTGGTACTGACCTTTCGGGGCAACGGTTTTTTGCATCATATGGTGAGGATTTTGGTAGGCACACTGGTGGAAGTGGGTAGTGGTAAGCGCAGTCCTGAAAGTGTACAGCAGATACTCTGTAAAGGAAATCGGGAGGACTCCGGTATGCTGGTACCGGCAAAGGGGTTGACTTTATTGGAAGTATATTACGAATAATTTAAAAAGATGAAACTTTTGGTCCCTATATGTAGTCTATACATATAGGGACACTTTTTGTGTGTGGGAAATAAATCCTATTGGCAAATGGTGGAGAAATGAAAAAAATAGTATTGATTATTTTTATAATCTGATGTATGCTAAGCGTATTAAGAGGATTAATACGCTTAGCAAGAGAGCTTCCGAAAGGGGTGACAAGCAATGAAACATATAGTGGTATACAATAATCAGACAGGGATTATGGACGCATTAAGCCATTTGTTTTTTACAGAAGATATAGAAATTGTAACGGCAGAGGAAGATGGTCAGTTATTGGAGCAAGTAACAAGGGCAGATATGATTATCGTGGATTCCTTCTTGGAGGAGACGGAGGTGTACCAAGGTTTACAGTTGATTCGACAGCTTCGGAGTGCCAGTGCACTGCCTATTATTGTTGTGTCCGCTCCTGTGGCGGAACATATTAAGATAGAGGCTTTGGGAGCAGGAGCAGATGATTATGTGACTATGGATATGAATCCGCTGGAATTGTTGGCCCGGGTCAAGATGCATTTGAGTCGATATACACAGTTGGTGGAGATGCAAAGAAATATCAGTAGGATATATCGAATGGAGAATCTGGTGTTGAATGACTCTTCCAGAACGGTTACAGTGGCTGAGGAGGAGATAGAACTTACACCTATTGAGTACAAGATTTTAAGATTACTTATGGTACGTAGAGGCCATGTGTTGAGTGCCAACGAGATATATGAGGCTATCTGGCAGGCTCCGCCTTTGGGAGCAGGCAATACCATACCGGTGCATATCAGACACATTAGAGAAAAAATTGAGGATGATCCGAAAAAACCAAAATATGTGAAGGCTGTATGGGGACTGGGCTACAAAATAGGGTAGCCGGTCCTTTTTTTGCACGATGAAATCCTTTATCGTGCAAAAGTACCAGTTGACAAAAGTGTTAAAGTATATTAATGTATTAAGTGCCTAATACATTGATGAGGTGGGAATGATAATGACAGAATTAAATGAGCAATTGGTTACAAGAGAGAAAAGGGGAATCAGTGGAAGTACCCTGAAACTGATAGCGGTTATTACGATGTTGATCGATCACGCAGGTGCAGTAATTCTGGGCAGGATGTTGTGGGATGCGGGGTACATGACCGTGGCATACAGTACGGATCCGCAAGCATTGATGAGCTGGTTGTATGAGCATGGAAATCTGTATTGGATTTATTTTTTGATGCGAATGATAGGTCGTGTGGCTTTCCCGATTTTTATTTTCCTGATGGTGGAAGGTCTTGGCAGGACACGGAATCGTTGGAAGTATTTGGGACGTATGGCATTGTTTGCAGTGATTTCCGAGATTCCTTTCAATTTGGCTCTGACCGGACAGGTTTGGTCCACCCAGTACCAGAGTGTATATTTTACCCTGAGTATCGGGTTGTTGGCCATGATCGTCTGTGATACCTTGGAGGAGCGCATGAGGCATCATCTGAAGCGTGTGGTAAGAATTATGTATTGGCCGTTACTTGTGGTTATAGCTGTGCTGGCAGCAGTATTGGCAGAGCGTTTAAACACGGATTATGGTGCTATCGGAATCATTTGCATTATGGTGATTTATGTGAGCCGTAGAAACAAGATCGCCCAGACCATAGCCGGTGCAACAGTATTTATCTGGGAAATGACAGCGCCCCTTGCGTTTATACCGGTTTGGTTTTACAACGGAAAGCGTGGACTAAAATTAAAATATTTATTTTACATTTTTTATCCGGCGCATTTATTGATATTGTACTTAATCAGTTATTTCATGGGGCTGGGTGCATACCCGGCATTATAAAAGGGTATCCGCCGGGAGTCGGTAGGGATACAGAAAGAGGAGAATATGTTAGAAGTAATGAATGTAACTAAGAAATATGGCAAGACACTGGCAGCAGACAATGTGAGTTTCTGCGTGCCCGATGGCAAGGTGGGAATCCTGTTGGGCCCCAATGGTGCAGGTAAGTCCACTGTGATTAAGAGTATTGCAGGATTGTTGCGCTACAAGGGAGGTATCCGTATTCAGGGCCTCAATTCCTGGCAAATGGATGCCAAGAGACAGTTTGCTTATGTACCTGAACTGCCTAATATGTATGAGGCGTTGACTGTAAAAGAGCATATTGAATTTATCCGTAGAGCATATAATTCCACTATTACAGAGGAAGAGGTACAGCAGTTGCTGGTAAGATTTGAATTGGATGACAAGGTGGATAAATTGGGAAATGAATTGTCCAAGGGTATGATGCAGAAGGTAAGTATTCTGTGCGCACTGGTGATCAAGCCTCAGGTGATTATGCTGGATGAGCCCATGGTGGGTCTGGATCCTGCGGCCATTAAGGAATTAAAGGAAGTAATTTTGGAGTTGCGTAATCAGGGTTGTACTGTATTAATCAGTACCCATATGCTGGAGATGGTAAAGGAACTGTGGGATATCACCTTCATTATGGATAAGGGACATATTAAGGGTACTTACACCAGAGAAGAAGTGGGCAACGAGGACTTG
>JAFUKK010000106.1 GCA_017473665.1 Lachnospiraceae bacterium | reverse complement strand
TACCTCAGCAAGCCCCAGTCCTATACCGCATCTTTGGCAGTCAAGATGTTTGCGGATGCGGCTACTACCACGGATTTCGGTGCCATGTTTGCCATGTCCACCCTGTCCCTGATACCTGTATTTTTGATTTTCCTGTTCTTCAATAGATATCTGGTAGAGGGCATTGGTACCAGTGGTCTTAAAGGCTAGTTTTTGAGGGGGAAATATTATATAATTGGAGTATCTTTTATGGGCTTCAAATAGGGTAAGGTCTATTTGGGCGGAATGGAGGCATGATGATTCAGACTCCGATTTTGACGGTCTTTTGTCCTGACCCCAGTATTATCCGCGTAGGAGAGGATTATTACATAGCCACCTCAACCTTTGAGTGGTGGCCCGGGGTGCGTATTTTTCATTCCAGGGATTTGCAGCATTGGGAGCAGATTGCTTCTCCCCTGGTGCGCACTAGTCAACTGAATCTTCAAGGGGATCCCTGTTCCGGTGGTGTGTGGGCTCCTTGTCTGACCTATGACGGCAGCAGATTCTATTTGCTGTTCACGGATGTGAAGACCAAAAAAGGACGTTTTTACAATACCCATAATTATTTGGTGTATACGGACGATATTTATGGTGAGTGGTCAGAGCCTGTGTATCTGAATAGCATTGGTTTCGATCCATCCTTATTCCACGACAGGGATGGAAAAAAATATCTGATTAATATGATTAACGGCTTCAAGGGTATTCTGGTACAGGAGATAGACCCGGATAGCTGGCAGCTGGTAGGAGAGCGTAAGCTGGTCTACGGCGGCACGGAAATGAGATATACCGAAGGCCCCCATATGTATCATATCGGGGATTGGTACTATTTGGTGGTGGCCGAGGGCGGTACCGGATACGAGCATGGGGTGACCATGGCCCGTTCCAAGAGTATTTGGGGGCCCTTTGAGACGGCTCCTAACAATCCCATTATTACCAGCAACCGGGAGGACATGAGCATGCTGCAGAAATGCGGTCATGGGGATTTTGTGGACACTCCTGAGGGAGAATGGTATATGGTGCATCTGTGTTCCAGACCGGTACCAGGTACTAATTGGTGTACCCTGGGCCGGGAAACCGCCATCCAGAAAATGGTCTGGGATGAGGAGGGCTGGCTGCGTATGGAGTGCGGCGGTAACTTCGGACAGCTAACCACTGCATCACCCAAAGGTGTGACAGAATGTGTTTATCCCGATGATTTGGAGGGATTTCGTGACGATTTTGAGGGGGATTCATTAAATGTCCGTTATAGTGCTCCCAGAGCGGATTTTCACGAGTTTGCAGATTTGTCTGCAAGAGCCGGATATTTGAGATTAAAGGGCCGGGAATCTATGAATTCTTGGCATAAGGTATCCCACTTGGCAGTGCGGCAGCAGTGCTTTACCTGCAGTGCAGAGACCGCTATGGAGTTTATACCTACTTATGCAGAGCAGATGGCGGGACTATCTTATGCTTATGATGCATTGTGCTTTTATCTGCTGGCCAAGACCTGTGATGACAGGGGAGAAACGGTGTTGGTGCTATTAAAGAGTGACGGAGGTGTGATTACCGATGAAATGGAGCCCATACCGGTGCCTGCGCAGGGGAAAATGCAGCTGAAGGTAGAAGTACTGGATGCAGGGCGTATTTGTCAGTTTTTCTATAAGGTACCCGGGGGAGATTGGCAGCAGGCCGGAGAGAAAATGAGCTGTGAGTTGGTCACTGATGAACATGCCAGAGGTTTTACGGGTGCTCATTTCGGCATGTATGTCCATGATATGACAGGCCTGGGACTATATGCGGATTTTGATTATTTCAGTGTAGAATGCAGGTAGGCTAAAATAGTATTTGGATAGAATCCAATGCGCCGGCTGAGTATGTGCCGGGGCAGAAACGGAGAGGAATATGATTACCAATACATCCGTAAGATTTGAGACGGCAGATGCGCTTTTGCAAAAGCTGGTGGATGCAGCAGAATGTAAGTCCTTGGATAACATAAAGGATTTTGCAGGACGCAAGGTGCTCATTGAGGGTGGAGGCTATGAGAAAATCTGGCTAGAAACCCAGCCCATGGGCGGCGAAATGTATGCCAAGCGTAATATGGAAGTGGCACTTAATAATCAGTTGCTTTTCATGGAACATATCCGGGAGGACGGAAGGATTCCCGGAAGTATCGCTATGATAGATGGGGAGCGGGTGGCCCAGTTTAATAAATTCCAAGGCTTTTGCTTTCCTGCACCAGCACTGAATATGTATTATCTAATGGGTAAGGATAGGGACTATTTGGAACTGTTGTACAGTACCCTGGAGAGATTTGATGCTTACCTATGGAAAGTGCGGGACTCCGACGGAGACGGCTGCTTAGAGACCTGGTGTAAATATGACACCGGTGAAGACCATGCCATGCGTTATGGGGATGCTCCGGACGGTTGGACACAGGAGGTTCCTCCGGAAGGTTGTGAAGTAGTACCCATAGCATCCATTGATATTATGAGCTTTTCTTACAATGCCCGGGAGACCCTGGCGGAAATTAGCCGGATACTGGGCAAGGGGGACTTGGAGCAGAGCTGGCAGAGCAAGGCGTCTCAGGTAGCGGATAAAATCAAGTCCTACCTGTGGAGTGAAGAGCGGGGTGCCTGCCTGGATAGGGATAAGCACCATCGGGTGATGCCCACCATGATACACAATACCCTCCGGGCCATGTATTGGCACAGTATTTCTCAAGAGATGGCTGACCGGTTTGTCCGGGAACATTTGCTGAATCCGGAGGAATTTTGGACCAAGATGCCTCTTCCTTCTGTGGCAGTGAATGATCCCCTGTTCCGGAATATCACCACCAATAACTGGAGCGGACAATGTGAGGCCCTGACCTATCAGAGAGCCATCCGTGCATTGGAGAATTATGGCTATGATCATTTGATTCCTTATCTGGGAAATAAGCTGTTCCATGCTATTGGCCAGGACCTGGTATTTGTACAACAATATGATCCCTTTACCATGAAGCCTTCCACTGTATGTCTGGAGGGAGAGCAGGATGCCTATGGTCCTGCCATGTTATCGGTGATGGAGTATTGTGCTCGGATGTATGGTGTACATTTGGAGAGAGACCGGGTGTACTGGGGCAGCGTAGCCGGAACAGAATGTAACTATGAGCAGGAATGGGCAGATATGCGTTATCGTATCGTCAATTCCGGCAAGGGTGCAGAAGCCTTTGTAAACGGACGTAAGGTCTTTACTGCAGGTCCGGATGAAAAGATAATTACGGATTTGCAAGGGAATGTACTGCGCAGGATATCATTGGCAAGATAATGTATATTGTGATAAGATATATGCAAATTTGGAACAAATGCCCTATAAAAGGGGCAAATAAATAAAACAAAAAGGTGTGAAGGAAATGAAATACAATAATAATCGAGTGGAAGATATTCAGATTGCCTATATAGGCGGCGGTTCCAGAGGATGGGCTTGGACTTTTATGACGGATTTAGCAATGGAATCTGCCATTTCCGGAACCATTCGACTTTATGATATTGATAAGGAAGCGGCAAGAGCCAATGAAATCATTGGTAACAGCTTAAAGGGTAGAGAGGATGTGGTAGGTAAATGGGATTATGTGACCGCAGATACCTACGAACAGGCATTGACCGGTGCGGATTTTGTAGTAATCTCTATTATGCCTAAGACCTTTGATGAGATGGCAGTGGATGTACATATGCCTGAGAGACTGGGGATTTATC
>JAFUKK010000105.1 GCA_017473665.1 Lachnospiraceae bacterium | reverse complement strand
CTACCCAGTCATATAAGGGTCTGTGGTCCTCAAATTCCAATGTACAAATGGAATGGGTAATCCCCTCAATAGCATCCTCGATGGGATGTGCAAAGTCATACATAGGATAGATACACCACTGATCCCCGGTGTTGTGGTGGGTCATGTGTGCCACACGATAGATAACCGGATCTCTCATGTTGATATTAGGAGAAGACATGTCGATCTTTGCGCGAAGCACCTTCTCACCATCTGCATACTTCCCGTTCTTCATATCCTCAAATAACTGCAGATTTTCTTCTACACTGCGGTCTCTGGAGGGGTCCTCCTTACCGGGAGTCTCAAAGGTACCTCTGTATTCACGAATCTCCTCTGCGGTCAGGTCGGATACATATGCCTTCCCTTTTTTAATCAGCTTGACTGCCCCCTCGTACATCTGAGGGAAATAGTTAGAAGCAAAAAATAACCTGTCCTCCCAGTCCGCACCCAGCCATTCAATATCAGCCTTAATGGACTCCACGAATTCAATCTTTTCCTTGGTAGGATTGGTATCATCAAATCTCATGTTGAACTTGCCACCATATTTCTGTGCCAAACCATAATTCAACAGAATACTCTTAGCATGTCCAATGTGCAAATAACCGTTGGGTTCCGGAGGGAAACGGGTATGCACGGTATCATAAACACCTTCTGCCAGGTCCTTGTCTATCATCTGCTCAATAAAATTTTTGGATTCTGTAACTACTTTTTCATTCTCGCTCATGACGATTCTTGCCTTTCTACGCATAAATATAGTTATTCTAATTTATCTTAGCACAGAAACAGATTTTAATAAAGCATAAAAATACTTTTTGTGTCACAGAACAATTTATTTATAAAAAATATAGGTCCGGCATTTCCCCGGGGGAAATGTCGGACCTGCTTATCCCAGCTTTAGATTAGTGATGGAACAATCTGATGCCGGTAAATGCCATTACCATATTGTGCTTGTTACAACAATCGATTACTTCACCGTCTCTTACAGAACCACCGGGCTGTGCAATATACTTTACACCGCTCTTGAAAGCTCTCTCCACATTGTCAGAGAAGGGGAAGAATGCATCAGAACCCAGAGTTACATTCTGATTCTGATCCAGCCATGCTCTCTTTTCCTCTGCGGTGAATACTGCGGGCTTGGTCTTGAACACGTTCTCCCATGCGCCATCAGCCAGTACGTCCATGTACTCATCACCGATATACAGGTCGATAGCATTGTCGCGGTTTGCTCTGCTTAAGCCATCTACAAACTCCAGACCCATTACCTGAGGGGACTGACGCAGGAACCAGTTATCTGCCTTCTGGCCTGCCAGACGGGTACAGTGAATACGGGACTGCTGTCCGGCACCAATACCGATTGCCTGTCCGTTCTTTACATAGCACACAGAATTGGACTGGGTATACTTCAAAGTAATCAAAGCAATCTTCATATCAATCAAAGCTGCTTCGGTTACTTCCTTATTCTCAGTTACAAAGTTGGATAATAACTCACCGTTGATATCCAGCTCGTTTCTACCCTGCTCAAAAGTAATACCATATACCTGCTTACGCTCCAAAGGATTGGGGGTATATGCAGGGTCAATCTGGATGATTGCGTAAGCACCTTTTTTCTTCTCCTTCAGAAGTTCCAGCGCCTCAGGCTCATATCCGGGAGCAATCACACCATCGGATACCTCTCTCTTAATCAGACGAGCAGTATCCACATCACACACATCGGATAATGCGATAAAATCACCAAAAGAGGACATTCTGTCTGCGCCTCTTGCTCTTGCGTAAGCACTTGCTAAGGGGGACAATTCTCCCAAATCATCTACCCAGTAAATCTTTGCCAAAGTCTCATCCAGAGGCAGACCTACTGCTGCACCTGCAGGAGATACATGCTTAAAAGAAGTAGCTGCAGGCAGACCGGTAGCCTCCTTCAACTCCTTTACTAACTGCCAACCATTGAAAGCATCCAGGAAATTAATATAACCGGGCTTGCCGTTTAATACGGTAACAGGTAATTCACTGCCATCTTCCATGAAGATTCTGGAAGGCTTCTGATTAGGGTTACAACCATACTTTAATTCGATTTCGTTCATTTTTTTACCTTTCTGCCCTTAGGCGTTCTTGTTGATAATCTTGGTACGATATTCGCCGGTAGCGATATCAATAAAACGTACAAATAAGGATACCTTATTCTCTTCGTTCAGATTCTCCCATACCATCTGTGTAAACTCATCCATATCATCGGAAATAGCTACCTTCTTGGGCTCTCCGCAGAAGCTGGGCAAAGGATTGCCATCATGCATATAGGTATGGATAAAATGTCCCTGGCCTGCAATAGGCTTGTCATAGGTAAAGGTGTATCTGTTGCAGCAGGAAGGGGCACCATCATTACTCTTTAAAATGGACATTGCGTAATCATACTCACCATTCTCCACGTGCATTACACCGGAGATTCTGGGGGTATAATTGGGGCCGTCAGGCTCAAACTCACGACATCTCAAAGACTGCTCGAAGGTTTGTCCCGCTTTCATACCGTCATAAATAGTATCAGTCTGATCGCCATTGGTCACAATGGTATCATTGCCCAATACTCTCACAGGTGCGTAAATAATCAGGCTGGGATCTTCCAACTTGGAAGGGTCAAATGCCTCTGTACGGATACCTTCACCCTCAGTGACAAACACACGGTTACGGCTGTTTGAGCTTCTACCCATGATAAAATATGCAGTCACTGCATATTTGCCGTTGGCAGAACGTCCGATGACGATACCTCTGCCGGGATAAGCGTTACCTGATAATTCCTTTGCCAGTTCTAACATTTCTTTTCCTCCTATAAAATAAGATTTGTATAAAAAAACCACCTGAGCATCACGTCCAGTGGTGCCCAGGCGGTCGGCTATTTCATCTACACTACACTCCCTGTGAGTAATCTCACCGCAGTCCCCTGCTTTCCGCCAGTCGTGTAGCTCTGACTCAATATTACCTAATTCTTTTTACTTTTTCAACCCCGAATTGCAAAATTCAGAATTATTTGTCCTTTTTGGGCAAGCCTTTCTTTTTCTTAAGAAGTACTGCACCCACGCCAGCGCCTACAACTACTACCGCAGCCGCTACGCCTGCAGCAATAGGAGCTACATTGGAGCCACCCTCCTTCTTGTCATCAGGAGTAACCGTTACTGTAACCGTAGTGGTCTCTTCAATACTTTCACCGGAATCACTGCTTGCTTCGGACTTATCCTCTGCCTTGCTATCCTCTGTCTTGCCGTCCTCTGCGGGAGTAACAGGCTTTGTGGAACCATCATATTCTTCCTGAACATACTCGGGATCCACTTTACTGTAGTCTACCCATGCCCAGAACGCAGGTTTTACTTTGTAATTGCCGTCAAATAACAGAGGACACTGCTTCATGGTACCATCGGAAGCACCACCTACATTAGATTTGGACTGCAACCAGGAATAAGTATCAATGGTACCCCAGAAGGTTACACCACCGATTTCAATACCTTCTTCTGCATCTAATTTTCTCAGCACATTGTAAATCTTGTTGTAATGCTCTGCCTGCTTCTCGTACTCAGACTGTAAGCCGGACTCGGTACCGATATCTCCGGATGCCTTCAGGTCTAACTCAGTGAGCTGTACCTTACCTACAATTGCACAGTAAGAACGGATTGCCTTCTCAAAGGTACCCATGCCGGGATTGAAGATATTGTAATGAGCCTGCATACCCATTGCATCGATTCTGGTACCCTCTTCTGCCAATACATCACTTAACAGCTTACAGATACCCTGGACCTTCTTAGTATCACACTCGTTGTAATCATTGTAGTACAGCTCTACATCTGCAGGAGCATACTTATTTGCATACTTGAATGCATTGATAATAAACTCGTTGCTCTGGTATACTGCCCACCAGCTGGAGTTGGAACCATGTCTGGTATCGGAAGGTAACTCGGTCTTTACTACCGTATTGGTTCTGTATCTGCCGGTACCGTCACCTACTGCCTCATTCACTACATCCCAGCCATAGAACAGCTCTTTGTACTTACT
>JAFUKK010000104.1 GCA_017473665.1 Lachnospiraceae bacterium | reverse complement strand
GCAAAGAAGGTAACATACAATCGCTAAGATAGAAAAGATACCGGCTGCCAGAGTCACCTTAGAACCAATCAGGGTCTCCTTTACAGTACCATCCACTAAAGTAACCTTCTCATATGCAAGAAGAGGCAAACCAATACCAATCACCATACCTGCCAGCATACCACCCATGGTACGGAAGGTAGACAGAGACTGACGATCGCCGGGATCTGAAGAAACAGCAGATGCCATGGAACCATAAGGAATGTTGATACCGGTATAGCAGAAGGAACCCCACAAAATATAAGTAATCGCTAAATATGCAATCTTTACACCTGTAGGTAATCCGGACAAACCACTCTGATACATCAGGAAGGACGCCAACGCCACAGGAATACACATGCGGAGAATCCAGGGTTTAAACTTACCATTGGAAGTAACCTTGCTTCGGTCACAGATACGTCCCATTGCCACATCTGTAAATGCATCCACAAAACGTGCCAGCATCATAATGGTACCCACAACCGCTGCGGAAACACCCATTACATCAGTGTAGAACTTGGTCAGAATCATGGTGGACAAAATGAAGGTAAAATCGTTACCGAAGTCACCAAACATATAGCCCAGCTTGTCACTCATGCCAAAAGGCTTCACTTGTTTTTGTGCTTTCATACAAATCCCTCTCTTTTCATAGAATTTTAATTTTTGAGTTATTTTTATTTTAACAAAAAGGCAAAATAACTGTGAGTAATATTTTTGTATATAATCGTACTTTTTTTACTTATTCTTGCTTTTTCGCAAAAATTATACGATAATTTACTATATAAGAATATATGAGGTGATAATACCGTGTTTTATGATGCAGAGCTTCAATTTATACAACAATTTATGAAAAATATACACATTCATTGTGTCATAGAGACTTCCCACACCCTTCCCAATGCACAGATGGACCTGGGACTGCGGGAAATGCTGGGACTGGGCTATGCTTACCACAGCTACTCCAATATGCTGGGAGATACCTTACACGGGAATTGCATCTATCGGATTGAAGATGAATTCTATTGTAATTACTACTTCCTACAGCTACCGGATACCCCGATTATCACCTATTTGATTATAGGGCCTTTTCTAACGCGGGAAATCAAACAGCCTACTCTATTAAAGCTATGCGAGGACTTGTCCCTGGCCCCTCAGTTCCTATCCACCTTTGAAAAATATTTTTCAGCAATCCCTCTGTTGGCAGACGACACACTACTGCTGACGCTGTTGCATACTTTTGCTGAGAAAATATGGGATGGTGCCACACATTTCACCATGGAAGTACTCTCCAACGAGACCACCACAGAGTATTTTACATCCGCCACCACTACCACGACTCCCGACAATATAGATGATTCTTTTAGTATGCAGGCTTTGGAACATCGTTATGCAGTAGAAAACGACTTTCTCCAAGCAGTAACACAGGGTAACGTGCACAAAGCGGAAATGTCTGTAAACGGCTTATCCGGCTCACACATGGAACAACGGACCACAGATTCCCTGCGCAACACCAAAAATTACACCATTATTATGAACACGCTACTACGTAAGGCGGCTGAAAAGGGGTCTGTCCATCCCCTGCATCTGGACCGTATTTCTTCGGACTACGCACGAAAGATTGAGATGCTTACCTCTCAGGAAGCATGTTACCGGCTCCAAAAAGAAATGGTGCGCAAATACTGTCTCCTGGTAAAAAATCACTCCATGAAAAATTATTCCCTGTTAATCCAGAAAGCAATCACCCGGATTGATTCAGATTTGACCGCGGACCTGAGCCTGAAAACCATTGCAGCATTATTAAATGTAAACCCCAGTTACCTGTCTAATCAGTTTAAAAAAGAAACAGGCAATACTTTGACCGACTATGTAAATAAAAAAAAGGTGGAGCACGCTATCCTACTGCTAAACTCCACCCCACTTCAGATTCAAACCATCGCCCAGCACTGCGGCATTCCTGACGTGAACTATTTCACCAAACTATTCAAAAAATATATACAAAAGACCCCGAAAGAATATCGAGACAGCATACACAAAGGCTGAAGTGACAGATAATCACTTCAGCCTTCTCATTAATCCTGATTCTGCAATTTCTTTGCTTCCCTGCCCAGCACTTCCATAATCTGAGCCACCTTTTCGATACTCTCCTGATTACGGTTACAACTACTCAAAGTCTCGCTGGCGCTGGCGGTAACCTCTTCCGTCACAGCAGATACATTATCGATACCTGCAATAACCTGTGCATTGGCAGCGGATACAGCACCTACCGTCTGTTGCAACTGCTCTGCCTGCTGTGAAATCTCCATGGTGTTGCTGTGAATCTCCCGGAAATTCTCTGCTGTACGTCCCACATATTCGTTTTGGAAACGGTTACTCTCAAGTAATGCCTCCATGGCACGGGTCACCTCACTGATAGAACGGGTGATATTGTCAATAAGTCCATTAATATCTGCAGTAGCGGTATTGGTCTGGGATGCCAGATTGGAAATCTCACCGGCTACTACCGAAAATCCTCTGCCGGCCTCTCCTGCCCTGGCAGCTTCAATACTCGCATTAAGAGATAATAACGCAGTCTGATTGGCCACATTGGTAATCATACCCACAATACTCTGCATCTGTCCTGCATTATTCTTTAACTCTTCTATCTCGCGGGTAGCCACCTCACTGGACTCCTGGGATACCTTTACCTGAGCCAACAAATCATCCATTATCTCATTACCGGTAGTCAGATTTGCCTCAGCGCTCTCCAGCTCCTGCACGATTTGATTGGTAGCACTCTCTACCTCCAGAATATAATCATTGATCCGGCTGGTACTCTGCTGCTGGTCTGTAATTGCCTCCACTGTATCATTGGTACCGG
>JAFUKK010000103.1 GCA_017473665.1 Lachnospiraceae bacterium | reverse complement strand
GCAGGGGGGCGACAGTGAACGTCTGAAGTACTATTTTGGGTCTGTGGAAAGGCAGGTTTTGCATTTTACGGGGGCTGTCACAGAAGGCTGGAAGCAGCTGATGTGTATGGTGCTCCGGATGGGTGATGCAGACCTGCTCAGTTTGTGCTTCCAATGCGGATTTTTGCGGCAGGAATTGGCAGATGAGTATTTAAAGGAATGTGATAAGGCTTTGGACCCGGCCTGCCGTAGTCAAGTGGCTCCTCTGCTTATGGGACATAAATGGCAGATATGGGACCGGACCGGGACGGTGGGGCAGAAGCTACCTGTGCATGTTAAGCTATACAGATGTATGCATAATTTGAAATGCACCTATTCCCGGTTGGATTATCCCCTTACCCATATGAGGCTTATAGAAGGAAGTGGGTATTTCCCTTCGGGAACTGCCTTTTATACGGATGGTCTGCGGATTTATTATAGCCCGAAACGGGTGGAGGTGTTACCCATTCAGGAGCTGGAGTATGGTATCATGCATATCCTGATGCATGGGCTCCTGGGACACTTTCTCAGAAGCGGCCTGTTTCACCATCAAGATATCATAGGTCAGATTATGGATGCCCAGGTACTGTATGCCCTCCATCAAATAGGTGGGGATGTTTGGTTAAAGGGTAGGGAAAAAGAGGGGATTTTCACCATAAGACATATATTTCACCATGAAATCTCCCTGCTGGCCTATGATGAGATTATGGGCAGCCGGGAACGGCAGGCAGATATGATTGTATATGTAAATCATGGCAGGTACGATGACCATAGACCCTGGAGCCGGGAATATGCCAAGCTAAAGGCTTTTTGGCAGGAGATGATTGAGGTGGTATTTGGCCGGGAATGCAGTGAGCACTTGGAAAATACGGAAAAAGCTATGAGGACCTTGGAAACATTGGTCTTTGCCCGGATAGAAGCTATGAGGAAGGAGGAATGAGACATGTGTGATGCCAAAACTTTATTTGAACAGGCATATGTGGAATGCATGGAGCGCATGATTGCAGGAGACAGCTCGCCGGCGGATGAGCAGAAGAACTTGGCACAGTTTGTTCATATGGTTCCGGAAGATTATACTACAGAAGATTTTCTCCACATGCTGATAAACAGAAAGAAAATCAAGAGCAGTTGTATTTATCTGAGTTGGTACAGACGGCTGATTTTGGACAGGCAGCCTTTGTACATTCATATGGAGCGCCCAATTGGTAGGCAGCTGGTGGAGCAATTTTTCTGCGGGGAATGGATTACAACCGAGGAAGAACAGACGGAGGAATTTGCAGCCCGCTTTCAAATGATGCTGGATGTGGTGGCCTTCGTCCGGGAAAAAGAGAAGAATACGGATGGGATACCACCGGAATTGATGCGGGTCCTTGAGTTTGATGATGTGCAATTGGTAGCGAAGGCGGTTAGGAAGGGTTTGTTACAAAAAAATCACCAAAAAGTTTGTGTGGATTATTGCCTGGAAAAGAATTTGCTTCAGGCGGTGCCTTATTTACTGGGGGCATGGGAAGGGAGGATGGAATATGTATACCATTAGTGATATACGAATGATACTGCAGCAACTGGAACAGATGTTGTCAGAAATGGAACAGAGTGCAGTATTCCGGGAGTATGAAGTGCGAATACGGACCGGTTTTACTGCCGGGGAAATGGAAGCACTTTTAGAAGGAGAAGATGTGGAGGAATTTCAGCAGAAAATAGCAGCACTGGATAGGTCACAGCAATGGCGGCTGGTGGAAGAACTGTGCACACTACTAAGCAAGGTAAAATCGGACGCTCCCGGCCAAGAGACTGCCGCACATATAGCCTCTCGTATGCAAAATATGCTGGAAGTGCTTTCCGGGACAGATGAAAATGGTGCACTGCCTGAGAAAGCTTTCCGGATGATCAATCAGGATAAGGAACTGCTCCGGGTTCTGAGTGAGGTCAGGGTAGAGTCCTATCTGAATCTGTGTATGCGTTATTGCAATAGAATGCACCCGGTTCCGCTGGTGGAGCTTTAAGATTCCTTATGGGAGGAGGCCCCATGGCCTTGAGCAGCAGCAATAAGGCTGTTGCAGCCCTTTAAGAAACCGTCCACTGCACTCCAGTTTCCTTGCAGCATGTCCGGGAAGATGTCCAGGTATCTGGCAAAATCGTCACAGGATGCCAGGAACAGGTCCGTGGCCAGCCGGGTGGGCTGCAGGGCAGTCACCAGATGCCGGTAACGGAGGCAAAATTCACGGATATTATCATATTGGACCTGGTCAATTTTAACTGTAAAATAGGCAGAATCAGGCCTATGGATATTGGACAGATCCCCCTTGTGGGAAATGGGGGAGATCTCGATCTGCAGTTTTTCTACTCCAAAGGCATCCACCAGTATGGATAACGTATCTGCCCGGCATTCCAGCTTACAGCAGACCAAATCCTCTTCCGTGGAGGGGGTCATTAAGGGATGCACAGAGGTGTATTCCCCGGCCAGGAATTGACTGTTTGGTTCATTGAAATAAGGCTGGAGTCTCTTGGGAATAAGGTCGCAGGGAGCGGAAAGCTTCCTGGCCCTGACAATCCGGTCTATACGCAGATGAAGCGGCCTTTCTTCGTTGGTTTTGGTGGCCAGCAGATAGAATTCTCCCATATGCCAGAAGAGGGCATAGGGATTTAAAATATCCGGTTGCTCACTTTTTTTGAAAACTACCTTGCGCTTGTGGCGTCTGCTAAGGGTGTATTCCCCTGTGGTGACAGCCACTTGTACCTTTTCGGTAATTGCCCGGTACAGTGCCCCTACTACGCCCATAAAATCGGTGTGCTTTTGGAAGAGCAAATCGCCATCCGCCACATCCTTTGCCCAATGACGCTCTGTAGTATCCGGGAGTTTTTCAGTGAAGTAGGAATCTGTGATACAGGTCTGGGGAGCTGTCTGCTCCAGAATTCCCTGCAGATAGTCCCGGTCTTGGGCTGAAATATAGCGGTTGGACGCAATGGTACCCTGTAGGGTATGAATGTCGGATGGAGTAATATGGGGCTCAAAGTAATAACCGTTCTTTTTCTTTTCGGAGACGCAGATATAGCCACCAAAGGTCAAGGCATAGCCCTTCTCCAAATTTTCGCATATCTCTGCCGAAACAACGTCGGTTGCAGTAAGGGTGTATAAATCCTCCAGGCACCGGGTGACGGTTTTGATATCATGATGGGTGCCGGTGAGGTTTGCCAGTCGTTCTGCAACGGCGGGAGGATTCAGCGGATGCTCATAATCGGAGCAATATTTTAGGATAAAAATAATAAGGATAGGATGTAGTCGGTTAAAATGCTTTTCTATTTCGGTTTTGGGCACTTTTTTTAACGTTGTCATAATGGTGCACCTCCCTTATTTTCTTAGTTATTAATATAACAAAAGCAAAGAAGGCTTACAAGGGCCATGTGTCATTCTTTATTATTGACAAAAAATACAAAT
>JAFUKK010000102.1 GCA_017473665.1 Lachnospiraceae bacterium | reverse complement strand
AGCGGGGATGCAGGTATCGATTCCGATATGGGCATCCATGTAAACGGTGGCACTGTAGTAGCTTCCGGCAATATGTATGACCGTCTGGAGGATGGTTCTCAGACCTATGCGGTATTCACCTTTGCTGAAAGACAAAAGGGTGGTACTACTTACACCTTAAAGAATGACAAAGAGCAGATTGTAAATGAATGGACTCCTGCAAACGATTATACCTATCTGGTAGTTTCTTCTCCCGACCTAGCCCCCGGTACTTACACCCTGTGGTGTGATGACCTCCAGATGGCTTCCAGCCGGGGAATGGGTGGCATGGGCGGCTTTGACGGCCCAGGTGGTTTCGGCGGCGGTATGCCTGCGGGCAATTTTGGTGAAGGTATGAAGTTGCCGGAAGGTATGGAAATCCCCGAAGGTATGGAGCGGCCTGAAATGCCTGACGGCATGGAGTTCCCCGAGGGCATGGAGCGACCTGAGATGCCCGAAGGCATGACTCCTCCTGAGGGAGAAGCGCCCTCAGCCGGTGACAGCACCCAGCCCCCAAATGGTTTGGGCAGTGGCCGCGGAGACCGGGGCAACAAAGATGGCAGCCAAGATGGCGTGGCAAATTCCGGTGAGATTTCCATCGAATTCACCATTCAAGAGGGCGGTAATTTTTTTAACAATGTATCTGCGAAGACCTCAGAATCATAAAACAAATATAAAATCCAAACACCAAGACCAATTGTAAATACCCTCGCAAAATTCTTTGCGAGGGTATTTTACTGCCACCTATAATTCCACAAATCCGGTTGCAATCTTTTCACAGAATCTCACATCATGTTCCACAAACAGCATGGTGGGCTGATACTCTAACAGTAATTTTTCAACCTGCATTCTGGAAAATACGTCAATATAATTCAGAGGCTCATCCCAAATGTATAGATGGGCAGGTGTCAATAAACTTGCTGCCAACAAAATTTTCTTTTTCTGCCCCTCCGAATAATCCTCCATATTTTTCAAAAACTGTGTCCGCTCAAAGTCCAGTTGCCGGAGAATCGTACAGAACAGACTCTTGTCCAAATTATGGTCCTTACAAAAGTCAGAAATATTCCCACTTAATCCGGTGGTATCCTGTCCCACATAGGAAATTACAAGTCCCGCGGCAGTTTCGCACACTCCCTCCTCTATCATCTGCGAAAGCAGATTCTCTCCATGGGCCTGTTGTAAAATCCTTTTTATCAGCGTGGATTTACCGCAACCATTTTTTCCCGACAAAGCAAGCCGCTCTCCCTTATGAATGGTCAGAGACAGTCCCTGAAATACCGGCCCACCGGCATCTACATATGTAAGTCCATACTCTTTGATATTTACAAGCCTATTCTTGTGATGGGAAAGCTGCACCAGTTTTAAATCCACAGGAGTCTCCAAATCCTGCAAAAGTCCTTCTTTTTCTTCAATTTCCCGGCTGATTCTTTTTTCCATTTGCTTCACGCGGCTCTGCATCTTCTTGGTCTTTGCACCGATAAATGCTCTGGTATCCATGAAACGGTCATGTTCTTTTACCGGGTCAAATCCTATCTTAGTATGTTCATTTTTATCTGCCCATTGGGAAGTACGCGTTGCTGCCTGCTTCAGTTTCTTAATCTCTTTTTGATGCTTCTCATTCTCCGATACGGCGAATTGGTCCTTCCGTTGCTTATTCTCCCACCAAGTAGAAAAATTGCTGCTCTGCACTTCAATGGTTCCCCGATTTAATACCAGACAATGGTCAATACAGGCATCCAACAAATCTCTGTCATGGGATACCAATATAAATCCTTTCTTGGATGCCAGATACCGCTTTACCACCTCCCGGGCTTCCTTATCCAGATGATTGGTAGGCTCATCAACTAATAAAAAGTCATTCTCTCCTGAGAATAAAACCGCCAATAATACCTTGGTCCGTTCTCCCGGACTTAGGGTGCCAAAGGGTCTGTATAGAATCTCTGCATCTTCCTCCAATTTTTCCAACTCACAAATGACACGCCAAATTTCACAACCAGTCTTTAACTCTTCCACAAATTCCACCGCCGGTAACTGCATCTGAGCCTCTCTTATCCGATACGGAAAATAATCAAACACCGTGCAAGTGGTTATAGAACCTCGATAAGTATACTTCCCCATCAATAAATTCAAAAAAGTGGTTTTTCCTTTGCCGTTTCGACCTATGAAGCCCAGCTTCCAATTAGTATCAATGGAAAAAGACACCTCCTCAAAAATATAATCAAAGCTTCCTTCATAACCAAAGGTCAGATTCTTTACGCTGATTTGTGCCATACACATTCCTCCCTTCCGGTTCCGTACAAAAAACGGAACCATTTGTTGCCAAACAGTCCCGTTACATTCTATAACCTCATAGCTTTGGAGGGATGGTATTGCACCATCACTTATTCGTATTTTTGCACACAAAAAGAGAGGTTATGAGAACATAATCCACTTTTGGCAACATGACAAACAGTATGTATCGTATTATCCATACTGCAAAAAACTTCATGTAATCAAAAGTAAATTATCTTCTCATCTTTTCACCTCTCTCTTGTAAACTATTGCCAGTCTAACATACTTACTTTTGTGTGTCAACAGGGGGATTGCCCCCCCTGTCCTATTCCTTTTCAGAACTCCACCGCTCTCCCATACAACGGCTGCCCCATGGTCTTTTCATAAAAATCCAATATCTTGGTCAGGGTCACACCGCAATAGGTCTTAATCCAGGAACCATTTACAGGCTCTCTAAGAATCAATGTAGCCATTGCAATCAGGTTGCCATGGCCATCCAGTATAGCTGAGCCGGAGCAACCATGGTACAATTTCATATCTACTACCGTCATGTCGCCACGTTTCTTCATTACGTCCAACACATGCCCATAATTATTCTCTTTGTAAGCCATCTTACCGGAACGGTCTCTCCAGACCTTTCCCTTCTCATTGATGGTACGCATACATACGGATATATGCTCCTCATTACCCAGATTCTTCCAATACTCTGCATCCACATGTACTGTCATAAGAGTATCCAATAACTCCCGGCTAATATCCTCTAATTCCACCGAAACAAGTGCAATATCAATATTGGAATCACGTCCTATTACAGTACCTTCAGCGAAGCTTCCTTCGTGAAAATATATATCTGCCTTCTTGTGGGAACTTACCACATGACGGTTGGTACAAATGATAATCTGCGTATCTGTAATCTCCAATATAAACCCGCTGCCAAAGGTACTGGAAGTACCACTTCTGGTGACTCTTACCAAGGCAGGTTCCATTTGCTCCATAATGAACTCCACATCATCCGCCTCATAGTATCCGGAATCATATAGATTATAGGCACCGTCTATAACATAATCAAAACGGTTAATTCGGTGGGAGGCAATCTCCTCCTGCAAATCATCCCGCTCCATCACGTACACATCTGCATAGTTACAGGCATCAAATCCGTATTGATCCTCTACTGTATATGCCACCTGATAGGTTCCCGCTGTATTCCAATCCACCTCCGAAGTATCTATCACCATAGCAGCGGTCAAATCTCCGTCCGTCTCATCCTCCGCCATTACTCCTGCGGCCAAGATCTCCCGGGACTGCTCATAGCCTGTGCCCAGATAAAACACTTGCATGCCTCTGATTTCCGGTGGTGTATCCACAATAATGGGGACCTGCTTCCAAGTCTCATTACCGGATGCATCGGTGGCCTTTACGGCTACTTCATACTGTCCATTCTGCTTATATACAAAATCCATCCGCTCCAGTTCATCCTGTACCAATATCACATCCACCTGACCGGACAAATCAGTAGCAGACTCCACCAAATCATACACCGTATACTGCTTGCCCCGTAAGAAAATAAAGTCCCCCTCCTTTATGGTCAGTTCCGGTGCTATGGTATCCTGAATCACGATTTTATATGTAAATACATCCCTGCCATGGGTACAACTCACCTGATAAGTACCCGGAGTTTTCAAATCTACTTCTGAAGCATCCACTTGAATACGTTCTACAATAAAATCATAACCCTCCAAATAATCAAAAGGGTTCCGACTCACATCTTCACCCAGTTCCAGGGTATATCCCTCACAAACCGGCGTAACAGCCCATATATGCAGAAAACAAACCAATGCCAGTACGCCTACTATGATTGTTGTAATACCTGCTATTATCCATTTCTTCATCTTCATTCCTCATTCGTAAGTATTTTCTTGCCCTTGATTGTATTTTATCCTATTCTGGTAGGCGCTCTGCCACATTCAGTAGCCCCGCTCCTACAGAATCGCAATTAGTCGCATATACTTCTTACCATCCAAAGTCAATGGCTCCGATTCCTTAAAGCCCAGCTTCCGGCACAATGACAGGGACGCCTCGTTTCCGGGCTCCACAAAGACTTGCACCCGCTCAAAATCCAATACCCGACGTCCATAATCCAGTATGGCGCTACACACCTCATAGGCCAATCCCTGACCTTGCCATGGGACACCGATGACAAAACCCAATTCCGGGTCCTCAAAGCCCTCCCGGTAGGATAGTCCGGCCCGGCCAATGACCTGCCCGGTGGCTTTTTCCAGTACTGTCCACACCCCAAAGTCATAATAGGCATAGACCTTATCAATATAATCCTCCATATAGGCATTTTCCTCCTCCGGGGTAAGAAACAAATTCTCCATATAGGCCGTAATAGAAGGCTCCTTGTAAATCTCATAAAAGGCAGGCACATCCGCTACGGTACTTTCCCGCAGTGTGCACCGCTCCGTTTCCAAAATATCCCAGGGCAGGCGTTTTAACCGACGGTATATCAGTTCAAAATACTCTGCATCCAGCTCCAAAGGATGCATCATAGCATATCTGCAACAGCTAAAATCCCTATCCCTATCAGATGCCCCAATACCGGAAGTATATTCACCACTATCATCCTCATGAAGATAGGCTAATGCGGGTACTTCTTTTTTGCTCTCCTGCAACATTCTGGCAAAATATGGTGCATCCGTAATCCAAAGGGTATTCTCCTGTGTTACCGGTGCTTCCTCTGACAGACGGACTTCCACCCCGTCCGCCATCAACAGTTCCTCTATTCCGTATATCTCCACCTGAAAAAAACCATTCTGATAAACCTGCGCCCAGCGTTCCATCTCCTGCCGGGCTTCTTTATTTTCAATTACCGCATAAATCTTTTTTAGAAAATACATAGGAATGCACTTCTCCTCTTTACCCTCTGTTTGAAAAGGGGTAAAATATAGTAATAAGATGTTATCATGATTATACTACACATTGTTCCAATATGTGTATAGAATTTGCTTCAGGGAAAGGAGACCTATCCATGTCAGAAATTCCGGCATTTGTATTCAGTGATAAACACAGGGAAGAAATGCAAAAATTAGTAAATTATATATTCGAACATGAAATCTCATTGTATCTGGGAGTAATCGAAGAGATGAAAGAAACGGAGACACTGCTTTCACCTGCATCCTTTTCCAAAATGATAAAACAAGTTCTGGGCGCAGAATATGACTTTCTCTGCTATCGTATCACTTGCAATGAATTTTGTGTGGAAATTATCAATATAGCCAAGCGATATTCCGTTGGACATATGTACGGATACCCCAGCGTGGCATTTTCCAGAGCTGATAGTCATTTGTCACCTTTTACTTTTGTTTATGCAGTAACCGATGATGCTGTTTTTCTACGAAACAAAAAAATTGCATCCATTCATTCAGAAGAACAAATCTATTGCGATACCTGGTGGAAGGGACCTCTCTATGTAATAAATCGGGACACCGGTACTCTTAACAAGTATTTATTTGATGGTACTTTGGTATGGACACAAAAAATAGAAGGAGAATATCCCCCCTCTGCCTACACGTTTGCGAAAGGCTTTCCAAATCGACCATATGACTGCCATGTGATAGCCTGCGGTGCGGACTATCTTATGTTTAATGACGAAGATGGTCACTTTGAAGGAGTATATAAGGGCGAAATGGTCTACGAAAGAATAAAATAAATCTCCGGTCTTTACCTTCCGGCAGATTTGGAGTACAATAAATCGAGATATGATTTGTATTCAGAAAGGAACTAATTATGGCACAGAATCCGATAGTAACCATTACAATGAAATCCGGAGATGTGATGAAACTGGAGTTATATCCTGAAATCGCACCCACCTCCGTAAATAACTTTATCAGCCTGGTAAATAAGAAATACTACGATGGTCTGACTTTCCATCGCGTCATCCGCGGCTTTATGATCCAGGGTGGTTGTCCTTTGGGCACCGGTACCGGTGGCCCCGGCTATAGCATCATGGGTGAATTTGCCCAGAATGGCTTCCAGAATAACTTAAAGCACACCGAGGGCGTGCTGTCCATGGCCAGATCCATGCATCCTAACTCCGCAGGAAGCCAGTTCTTCATCATGCACAAGAATTCTCCCCATCTGGATGGCGGCTATGCTGCTTTCGGTAAGATTATCGAAGGTATGGATGTGGTGAATAAGATTGCTGAGACTCCCACTGACTGGAGCGACAGACCCATGGAGCCTCAGGTAATGGAGAGCGTAGTAGTAGACACCTTTGGTGTGGACTATCCAGAACCGGAAAAATTGAGCGAGTAATTTTAGACAAAACAATGTCAAATTTCGCACTATTTTTGTTGGTTTTGTGAATTTTTGGAAAATAATGCGTCGAGGAGGCAAATATTTGCCTCCTCGTTCATATTTTGTTTACAATTAATTCAAGAATTATTCAGCTATTTAACAAACTTTAGACATTTCTCCGCGCTATACTAAGACCATAGAAACAAGTAACTAATGCGTGAGTGACAGTTAATTGTTCAATAAATAACTTTTTCATAAATGCCAAGGAAGCTAGCTTCCTTGGCATCCTCCCTTTTATGGGGTCTTTTACTGGTTTCCCTATCTATTCAGCAGGATAGCGATAGGTTTCATTTCCCTGCTCATCATAGATTACCTCATGGATCTTGGTCCCTTCACTATCATAAAATACTTCTGACTTCGTATACCCATTTTCATAGTATTCATATACCATCTCTATCTTGTCAGAATCCCCATAATAAGAAATCTGCTTTTTCCGTTCACCGGAAGTATAATACTCATATGTGGTGATACCGCTCGTCTCACCACAATTATTTATTCTTACTTCTTTTACCTGCTGCTTCTGCTCATTATAGGTATAGAGCATTTTCCCTATAAATACATCATTATGGTATTCTAATATCTGAGTATTCAGACCATTCTCGTATTCATATACGTGGCGTACTGTAAAATCATTGGCCACATCCAAGGACACTTCTTCTATTAAGTTTCCTGAAGCGTCATAGATGTTGGTGT
>JAFUKK010000101.1 GCA_017473665.1 Lachnospiraceae bacterium | reverse complement strand
TATCGGTATCAGCAATGCCCCGGAGAAGTGTGCCGCAGAGTTAACTGAATATTATACCAATGACAGTAGTGACTGCCTGATTTCTTGTGGCGGCGGTGAGCTCATGTGTGAGACCATCAGCCATGTGGACTTTGAACGGATTAAAGAGGCGGAGCCTAAGTGGTATATGGGATATTCCGACAATACCAATATGACCTACGTGTTGGCTACCATGTGTGATACGGCATCCATCTATGGGCCCTGTGCGGCTGCTTTTGGCATGGAGCCCCTGCATCCGGCATTAGAAGATGCATTTGGGTTACTGACCGGTTCGGTCAAAGAGGTAGAGGGGTATGATAAGTGGGAAGAAGAGTCCTTAAAGACACCGGATATGCCTCTGGTACCCTATAACGTGACCAGAAACCGTGTAATCCGTAGCTTTGTAGGTAATGAAGCTGTAAATGATAGTCGTAAACTGCTCTTTCAAGGCAGGCTTCTGGGCGGTTGTCTGGACTGCTTGGTAAATCTTCTGGGCACCCGGTTTGATCATACCAAGGAATTTTTGGAGAAATATAAGGAAGATGGTTTTGTCTGGTTTCTGGAGTCCTGTGATCTGAATGTGATGAGCATGCGCCGTGCTATGTGGCAGATGGAGGAAGCAGGGTGGCTTCAATATGTAAAGGGTTTTCTCATCGGTCGTCCCCTGCATTTTGGAGAAGAGTTGATGGGGCTTGATCAGTATAGTGCTATTTTGGAAGTGGCAGGCCGCAAAGGTGTGCCTGTGATTATGGATGTGGACTTGGGACATTTGCCCCCCATGATGCCTGTTATCGTAGGCAGTCTGGCTACGGTGATTGTAGAGGGTAACGAAATCTCTCTGCTGATGGAGCAGAAATAGCAGTGTTTAAAGAGTTTTTAGAAAAGTAGAAAAAATTCAAAAAAATCCTTGTCATTTTGAAATGACTATGATAGAATAAATTTCGTTGCAGGAGTAATCCTTGCGGATGCCGGCGTGGCGGAATGGCAGACGCAGTAGACTCAAAATCTACCGGGGGCGACCTCGTGCCGGTTCGAGTCCGGCTGCCGGCAGTAGAAAAGGTAACTGATTTCAGTTGCCTTTTTTTGTTGGGTGCATTTTCCATTGACTTACCTCCAAAGTATGTTAGAATAAATGTATAAGGGAAATTGTTTTTTGCAATAGTTTCTTGGTAAAAATATACGAAAAGAGGTGCTTGTATATGAGCTATAAAATATTTGAATATGATGCCTATCTGAAGCCCTTTGAGTCTGATATTGAGCTACGCATGAATAATTACCATAGAAAAAAACAACAGTTGCTTGGCAAGGGGTCTTCTCTTTCGGAATTTGCCAACGGACATGAGTATTTTGGTTTTCATAAGGATGGGAAAGGTTGGTACTATCGCGAATGGGCACCTGCTGCGGATGCAGTATACATAATGGGTGACATGAACGGATGGAATCCCACCGGATTGCCCTTGCGCAGATTGGACAATGGAGTTTTTGAGATTTATTTGGAAGGCGAGCATGCCCTGTATCATGGGTGTAAAGTAAAGACTGTAGTGGAGAAAGACGGCAAAAGAATGGAGAGGATTCCATTATATGCCCGCAGGGTGGTGCAGGACCCGGTTAACTATGTGTGGTCGGCAGAGATTGTGGATGAGACACCTTACAAGTGGAAGAAAAAGAAATTTACACCGCCCAAGAATCTCTTTATTTACGAGTGTCATATCGGTATGGCTCAGGAAAAGGCAGAAGTAGGCAGCTATCAGGAATTCCGGGATAATATTTTGCCCAGAATCCGTGATTTAGGTTACAACACTATCCAAATTATGGCTATTATGGAGCATCCCTATTATGGTTCTTTCGGTTATCAGGTATCCTCCTTCTTTGCAGCATCCTCCCGTTACGGCATGCCGGAGGATTTGAAGAGCCTCATTGATACAGCTCATGAGATGGGAATTGCAGTACTGTTAGATGTAATTCATTCCCATGCAGTTAAAAATACAGCAGAAGGCATCAATGAATTTGATGGCACTGATTACCAGTTTTTCCATACGGGAGAGCGGGGCAATCATCCTGCCTGGGATACAAAGCTATTCAATTATGACAAGAATGAAGTGATTCACTTTCTATTGTCCAATTTGAAATTCTGGATGACAGAGTATCATTTTGACGGCTTCCGTTTTGATGGGGTTACTTCCATGATTTATCGTGATCATGGATTGGGTACGGCCTTTACGGATTATAGTAAGTATTTTTCTTTGAATACAGATACAGAGGCTATTACTTATTTACAGCTGGCCAATGAATTAATTCGTGAGGTAAATCCTAAGGCCATTACCATTGCAGAGGATATGTCTGCCATGCCCGGTATGTGTCTGCCCATTGCAGAGGGGGGTGTGGGATTTGATTATCGTCTGTCCATGGGTGTACCGGATATGTGGATTAAGCTGTTGAAAGGTACCCGGGATGAGTTTTGGAATATGCGCCATATATGGCATGAACTGGCAGGTCGCCGCCCCATGGAAAAATACATTGGTTATTCAGAATCTCATGACCAGGCATTGGTGGGGGACAAGACCATTATGTTTTGGCTTTGTGACAGTGCCATGTATACTGCTATGTCTAAGACTACGGAAAGCGCAGTGATTGACCGTGGCATTGCATTACACAAGATGATTCGTCTGGTCACCATGTCCCTGGCAGGAGAAGGTTATTTGAATTTTATGGGTAATGAATTCGGCCATCCGGAGTGGATAGATTTTCCCAGAGAGGGTAATGGCTGGAGCTACCATTATTGCCGCAGACAGTGGCACTTGGCGGATGATAAGCTGTTAAAGTATGAATGGTTGCAGCAGTTTGATAAGGCAATGGTTGAATTGGCTAAGGAGTACAAGATTCATTCCAAGGCACCGGTAAGTCTGTATATTGATGAACAGGCACAGGTACTTGTGTATGAGCGCGGAGGATTGGTTTTTGCATTGAACTTTAGCCCCAACAATTCTTACGATTCCTATTTTGTGCGTACGCCCAATAAGGCTGGGTACAGACCGGTGCTTACTACTGATGAGGAACAATTCGGCGGTTGGAATCGCATTGCTACGGATATGACCTATCAAGCCACTTTGAATCAGGAGAAAGGGTACGGATTTTCCATGTATCTGCCTGCCCGTACGGGTGTGTGTCTGACCAAGGTGAAACGTACCTACAAGAAAAAAACAGATAAATAATGTATTAAAATGTGCAGGCATCCTTACTATGTGAGGGTGCCTGTTTTGGAGGTAAAAGTGGTCTTCATAAGATACTATTTGCCCTAACCCAACCATTGACGAATGTGCGTAAAAAAGTTAAAATGAGATAATGGGGAAAAGACAGTGACAGGAGTAGAAGTGGCAATGGTCGTAGGTTATTATGTTGCGTTATTTGTTGCATCATTAGTTTTAACTCTCATGTTTGCAGCAATATGGCACAAGCATGTGGATGTATATTATTCATTGGTTTTTACATTGATTCCTATAGCCAATCTGGGATATCTGATGATGGCATTGGCTTCCAACTTACAGGAGGCTATTCTGGCAAACAAAGTTACTTACCTGGGTGGGTGCTTTTTGCCTTTGATTTTTACCCTAAATACACTGAATCTGTGCGGAATACGCTTTAAAAAGCCGGTTCCATTGGGGATTCTGGGATTAGGGATGATACAGTTTTTATGTGTACTCACGATTGGTTACAGCCCTATTTATTATAAAAC
>JAFUKK010000100.1 GCA_017473665.1 Lachnospiraceae bacterium | reverse complement strand
TTTGGGTAGTTCATCACTGCCTTTGAGAACCAAGGGACGTACATCCAGCTTATCACCCTCTGTAAGAAATTTTGAAAGTATGTGGTCTCCCATCACTGTTCTCCCATTCCTTTATCTACCGTTAATCATATGTGTGAAAAATGCAGCCATGCCTCTTTTGGGTTGACGCTCAGATTCCTCTTTGCCTAATAACTTAGCTGCCATCTTTTCATAGGCCAAACTGGATTTGGCACCGGGATTCTGTATAGATACCGGCATCTGCTGCATTACCGCCCGTGATAATTGGTTATCCTGAGGAATGCTGCCCAAATAAGTCATGGGAATCTTCAGATATCGAGATACCACTGCATTTAATTTGCTATACAGTATGGCTCCTTCCTCTTCTTTCTCCACCTTATTTGCCACCATCTTAACCTTTGTACTCTCTTCCCGATATCTGGGATGTCTGCTCAAAGCTTTCAGTAGCGAATATGAGTCCGTAATGGAGGTAGGCTCCGGCGTAGTTACCAGTAAAATCTCTCCGCTGGCCACCAAAAACTCCAATACTGCATCAGCAATACCTGCGCCCGTATCCACTATAATCACATCAGCAATGGCATCCAGTTCTGCCAGATTCTGGATAATATAGGTCAAATAGTCCCTTCCCAGATTAGCCATTCCCGCAATCCCCGAACCGCCGGAAATAAAACCGATTTCCATAGGTCCCCAGGTAATAATTTCTTTAATATTTTTGCCTTGATATATCAAATCACAAAGATTATGCTTTGGAACTGCCCCGAACATAATCTCAATATTGGCAAGTCCAAAATCTGCATCCAAAATAATCACCCGCAACCCCATCTTGCGGAACTGGATTGCCAGATTAATAGCAGTATTCGATTTGCCTACACCGCCCTTCCCGCTGGTAACTGTAATAACACGAGCCAGGGGACGTGTCTGCCTATTGGCTTTTATAATTCGTAATTGTTCTGCCTGATCCATGGCACCCTTACCTTTCTTCCTTAAACAAGGGCATTTTTACCGCTTAAAATGGCCTTTACCGTCTTCTGGGCATTAAACACTTCAATATCGTCCGGAACATTCTGACCATAGGTCACATAGGCAATAGGAGCCTCGCTGTACATCTTTATGTTTAACAGATTTCCCCAGGTAATGGTCTCGTCCAGTTTGGTGAAGATTAATTGATACTGACCTACCTCCTTATACTTCGCTACAATGCTCAACAAATCACGATATTTTGTAGTTGCACTCAGTACCAGCAATGCCTGATACTCGCATACATCTCCGGCAGCATCCAAAAGCTCTCTTGTGTTGTCCATCTGCTCCCCGTTACGATGAGAGTGTCCGGCGGTATCCACAAAAATATAATCAAACTCCTTAAAATCCATTACTGCATCCTTCAGTTCCTCACCGGAATAAATAATTCTAAAAGGTACCTCCATAATATTGGCATAGGTACGCAGCTGCTCAGTAGCAGCAATACGATAAGTATCCGCTGTAAGCAGTGCCACTCTCTTTTTTTGCTCAATGGAAAACTGGCTGGCTATCTTAGCAATGGTAGTGGTCTTTCCCACACTGGTAGGACCGATAAACAGTACTACTTTGGGATTCTGCGATGCGGGAAGAATCCCCTCTGCTTTGCCAAACTTTAAAATCATCTTCTGGTACACACTGGCCAAAATGGCATCAATGGGAAGCTTGGGATTTTTGGCCCTTTCAATCTCCTCCAGAATACTGTTAGCGTACTTCTCATCCACCTCATTTTCCAGCATGGTATTGTATAGCAACCTGATAAATTTATCCTGTTCAGGATTTCCGGATACTTTCACCGTATCTGCAACTCTTTCCTTTTTCTCAGAACTTACATCGTTTTCCGCCTTCGGGCTGTTGCCTTCTGCATCCCCCTCCTGCACAGTTTCTCTCCTGCTCTGCTCCCCCTGCATCTGGGATTCCAACAGAATCTGCAGACTGTCCAACTTTTTCTCAATATTTTGAGAGCTCTCCAGCACCGGTTTCATCACAGAGTGCCCGGTCACTTCCTCGGACTTAGCAGTCGACGCAGCGGGTTTGTTCACATTTTCCCGTTGCAGACGCTGTTGCACTTCTCTTTCCTCTTCCAGAGCTACTGTTACTTCTACCGTTTTGGAATACCACAATGCACGAAGCCCCTTGGGCTTAACATATTTTACATTCATAATAACAATATTTTCGCCCAGCTCCTTCTTTGCTGCCTGCACCGCTTCTTCTTCTGTCTTTCCTTGAAACTTCTTAATAATCATTAAGCTGTCACCATCCCTACTGACTGTAATTCTACGTTAGCTTCGATTTCATTGTAGGATACCACTACCAAATCCTTGTAATAATCCTCTATCATCCGTTTAAAATACATTCTCACAATGGGAGAAGTAATAATAATCGGCATCTTACCCATACTTTCCAGTTTCTGAATCTCTTTACCCACAGAGTCCACAATTGCCCGGGCTCTGGCAGGATCCAGATTAATAAACGCGCCTGTTTCCGTCTGTTTTACACTAGCCATAATTTCCTGTTCCACCTTGGGATCCAGTGTCACCACACTGGTAGTCTCATGGGAAGGGAAATATTTAGTGGAAATCGCTCTTTTAAGGCTCTGGCGGACATACTCTGTCAAAATGTCCGTATCTCTGGTAGAAGATGCATAATCCGCCAATGTCTCCATAATGGTCAGTAAATCTCTGATAGAAATACCTTCCTTTAACAGATTCTGCAATACTTTCTGAATCTCTCCCAGCCCCAGTAGCTTGGGTGTCAATTCCTCCACCAGGGAAGGATTGGTCTCTTTCAGGTTGTTGATCAGATTCTGTACATCCTGTCTGGTCAACATCTCAGAGATATAAGAACGGATAATCTCCGTCAAATGAGTGGCAATAATCGAGGGCGGGTCTACCACGGTATAACCCAGACTCTCCGCACGCTCACGTTGTCCTTCCGTAATCCAGGTGGCCGGTAAATGGAAGGAAGGCTCAAAGGTAGGGATACCTGTTATCTCCTCTTCCACATATCCGGGATTCATGGCCATATAGTGATCAAACAATATTTCACCTTCCGACACCTGAATACCTTTAATCTTAATAATATACTGATTGGGATTGAGCTGAATATTATCCCGCAAACGTATAATCGGCACTACCGTACCAAGTTCCAACGCAATCTGTCTTCGAATCATAACCACACGGTCCAGCAAATCGCCACCCTGGTTTACATCTGCTAAAGGAATAATACCATAACCGAATTCCAACTCGATGGGGTCCACCTGCAAAAGACTGTTGACATTTTCCGGTTGCCGGATTTCCTCTGCCGCCGCCTCTTCACTATCCACTTCACTTTCAATCTTTGCAGTCTCTATGGTAGCTGCAATCGCTCTTCCTGCAATAACGAACACTACACCCATACCTACAAACAAAATGGTATTTAAGGTCGTCACAAAGCCAAGCACCGCCAACATACCGCCTACCAAATACAGCACCTTAGGGATACCAAAGAGCTGTCCCATAAGCGCAGAACCAAAATCTGCATCCTTGCTTCCTTTGGTCACCAGGATACCGGTGGAAAGGGATATCAACAAAGAAGGAATCTGGCTCACCAGGCCATCACCAATGGTCAAAATAGTGTACTTATCCAAGGCTTCAGCTATCTCTAAACCTTCGCGGCTAATACCCATGACGATACCACCCACAATGTTGATTACAGTAATAATCAGACCTGCGGTAGCATCTCCTTTTACGTACTTTACCGCACCATCCATGGAACCAAAGAAATTGGCTTCTTCCTGAATCTTATCCCGTCTCCTACGGGCCTCTGCATCCGTAATGGCGCCGGTATTTAAGTCTGCATCAATAGCCATCTGCTTACCGGGCATCGCATCCAGGGTAAAACGTGCCGTTACTTCGGACACACGCTCAGAACCCTTGTTGATAACCATGAACTGAATCAGTATCAGAATCAGGAATACGATTATACCGATAACCAGGTCACCGCCACCAACAAACTCACCAAAGGTAGCTACTACGTTACCTGCATCTCCTTCTCTTAAAATCAATCTGGTGGAAGATACATTCAGCGCAATACGGAAAATAGTCGTAAATAACAATATGGTCGGAAAATAGGACATATCCAGCACTTCCTTGCTGAACATAGTACCAAATAAAATAGTCAGCGCAATGCCGATATTAAGTGCTAAAAATACATCCAACAATACTGCCGGAATAGGAACAATGAACATGATAATCGCAGCCATGATGTACAACACTACGCCCAAATCGGCCTTTTGCAATTTCATCTTCCCACTTCCCTTCCGTAAAAATTTTTCTTATGTTACACCTTTCCCTGAAGGTGATATACAAAGGCTAATACTTCTGCCACTGCCTGATAC
>JAFUKK010000099.1 GCA_017473665.1 Lachnospiraceae bacterium | reverse complement strand
GACATGTCCCTCGGGTTGACGGTAGTTAAATTTGATGTGGATGAAAATTTGGAAGCTTATGGTGGCCTTGATGCCAAGGATTCTCAGAGGGATACAAATGAGATAATTGAAGGTGCCAATGATTGGGAAAACTTTAGCTTTGATAAAAATGACTGGCGTCTGGTTCTGATTAATAAGCAGCATTCTGTTCCTGATGATTATACATTTACCTTGGGTACAGTGAAGACCATTAAAGGAAATATGAGCTGTGATGAACGCATCATTGATGACTGGATTGCAATGTTACAGGACGCTAAGGAGTCCGGTGTCAATCTGATGATTTGTTCTCCCTATCGTGATTTGGAACGTCAGGAATATCTATTTAACCGTAAAATTAAACGTTATGTAAAGCAGGGCATGTCTTATATGGAGGCATATCGTCTTTCCAGTGAAGTGGTAACAGTACCTGGAGCCAGCGAGCATCAGATTGGTCTGGCCTTTGATATCGTAAGTAATAATTACACTGCACTGGATGAAGGTTTTGGTGAGACCCAGGCAGGTATCTGGTTGGCTGAAAACAGCTATCGTTTTGGTTTTATTCTCCGTTATCCCAATGGCAAGGAGTTTATTACCGGTATCGATTATGAACCTTGGCATTTCAGGTATGTGGGTGTGGAAGCGGCCACATATATCACAAAGAATGGAATTACTCTGGAAGAGTTTTGGGAGGAATTAGAATAGATGTATCGTTTGTTAAAACAGGAGGGCAGAGCAAAACGAGGTGAATTTCATACCGTTCACGGTGTGATTCAAACCCCTGTTTTTATGAATGTGGGAACAGTAGCTGCTATCAAAGGTGCTGTTTCTACAGAGGATTTAGAACAAATTAAAACCCAGGTGGAGTTGTCCAATACCTATCATTTGCATGTACGCCCGGGTGATAAAATTATAAAACAGATGGGCGGGCTTCATAGATTTATGTCTTGGGATAAGCCTATTTTAACGGATTCCGGTGGATTTCAGGTGTTTTCCCTGGCAGGCCTTCGTAAGATTAAGGAAGAGGGTGTGTATTTCAATTCTCATATAGACGGCAGGAAGATTTTCATGGGTCCAGAGGAAAGTATGCAGATTCAGTCCAATCTGGCATCTACCATTGCCATGGCATTTGATGAATGTGCGCCCAGCAAGGCGGATCGCAAATATGTACAGGCATCGGTAGAGCGTACCACCAGATGGCTGGAACGCTGTCAAAAGGAAATGAACAGGCTAAATTCCCTGGAAGATACTATTAATAGGAGTCAACTTCTTTTTGGCATTAATCAGGGTGCAATTTTTCCTGATATTCGTATTGAGCATGCAAAGCGTATCACCGAGTTTGATTTGCCCGGTTATGCAGTGGGGGGGCTGGCTGTAGGCGAAAGTCATGAGGAGATGTATCATATATTAGATGAGGTGGTTCCTTACTTACCCGTGAATAAACCTACTTATTTGATGGGGGTAGGTACTCCGGCCAATATATTAGAAGCAGTGGACAGGGGAGTGGACTTTTTTGATTGTGTTTACCCCACCAGAAATGGTCGTCATGGTCATCTTTATACCAATCATGGTAAGATTAATCTTTTTAATGCAAAGTACGAGTTGGATGACAGACCTATTGAAGAAGGCTGTGGCTGTCCTGCATGTCGCAGATACTCCCGAGCATATATCAGGCATTTATTGAAAGCGAAGGAGATGCTGGGTATGAGACTTTGTGTGCTGCACAATCTGTATTTCTATAATACTATGATGGAGGAAATCAGAGATGCACTGGATGCAGGTTGTTTTGCTGCCTATAAAAAGAAGAAGTTAGATGGAATGTCTCAAAGTCAACAGTAATTCTAAAAAACTTATAAAATTTTGCCTGACTTTCCGAAAATAAGCAGGAAGGACTTGCGATAACACATATTTTTGTGTATCATACTAAAAGAATATTTTATTTATGTTATTACTTTGGGTGATAACATCAGAACGGAGGAGTAATGAGTATTTTATTAGCTGATGCACCTGCTGCAGGAAGTGCTGCGGGCGCTACTGTAATGACAATTGCTATTTATGCGGTAATTATTTTTGCAATGTGGTTTTTCCTGATGAGACCTCAGAAAAAGGAACAGAAGAGAGTGGCAGCCATGTTGGCGGATTTATCATTAGGTGATTGTGTGCTGACCACATCCGGTTTCTACGGAATCATTATTGATATTGCAGATGATACTGTAATCGTTGAATTTGGTAATAATAAGAATTGTCGTATCCCTATGGCAAAATCTGCTATCAGCCGTGTAGAAAAAGCCGGCGAAAACTAATATCTGCATTTAAGAACTGTCTTTGGCTATCCTGAGACAGTTTTTTTATGCCTAAAAGATAACATAATATATTTGGAAAATAGTGTAAACTTGATTTATTATATTAATTTATTGAATTTTGTGAATAGATGGGTTATTATAGAGTGAAATAGTCTTTCATACTGTACAATAGGAAAGTTATAGGCTAAAAAGAAAGACGGGAGGAGATAATAGATGGAATTACATATTACATGCATTCCGGGTGACGGAATCGGACCTGAGATTGTATCAGAGGCTAAAAAAGTATTAAACAAGGTGGCTTCAGTATATGGTCATCAGATGATTTTTGAAGATATCTTAATGGGAGGGGCTTCCATTGACGTGCATGGCGTACCCTTAACAGATGAGGCCATTGCGAAGGCAAAGGCTGCTGATGCAGTACTGATGGGTTCTATTGGCGGAGATACCTCCACGTCTCCCTGGTATAAATTACCCCCCAATCTGCGTCCCGAAGCTGGACTTCTGGCTATCAGAAAGGCTTTGAATCTGTTTGCAAACCTGCGACCTGCAGTATTATATGATGAATTATCCGGTGCTTGTCCTCTGAAGGAGGAAATCAGTAAGCAGGGTTTTGATATGATGATTATGCGTGAACTTACCGGTGGTCTGTATTTTGGTGAACGAAAGACAGAAGAGGTAGATGGTGTATTAAAAGCCACAGATACCTTGACTTATGATGAGAATGAGATCCGCCGAATTGCCATTAAGGGCTTTGATATTGCAATGAAGCGCAATAAAAAGGTAACCAGCGTAGATAAGGCCAATGTGTTGGATTCCTCCAGACTTTGGAGAAAAGTAGTGGAAGAGGTGGCAAAGGATTATCCTGAAGTTACTTTGGAACATATGCTTGTGGACAACTGTGCAATGCAGCTGGTAAAGAATCCGGCCCAGTTTGATGTAATTCTTACTGAGAATATGTTTGGTGATATTTTATCTGATGAAGCCAGCATGGTAACAGGTTCCATCGGTATGCTTGCATCAGCCAGCTTAAATGACAGCAAATTTGGTCTATATGAGCCCAGCCATGGCTCCGCTCCGGATATTGCAGGCAAAGATATTGCTAATCCTATTGCTACCATTTTGAGTGCGGCTATGATGCTGAAGTATAGCTTTGACCTGGATAAGGAAGCTGAAGCCATTGAGAATGCAGTAAAGAAAGTACTGCAGGATGGTTACAGAACCGGTGACATTATGTCTGAGGGCTGCATTAAGGTAGGCTGTAAGCAAATGGGTGATTTATTAGCAGAGAGAATTCAGTAGTTGTATATTATTAATAGAAGAGAGGATAAAAAAATGAGAAGTGATTCTGTAAAAACAGGTACACAGCAGGCTCCTCACAGAAGTCTGTTTAATGCATTAGGATATACGGATGAGGAGAGACGCCGTCCCATGATCGGTATTGTCAGCTCCTATAATGAGATTGTTCCCGGTCATATGAATCTGGACAAGATTGTAGATGCAGTAAAGATGGGTGTAGCAATGGCTGGCGGTATGCCTGTGGTATTCCCTGCAATTGCTGTATGTGATGGTAT
>JAFUKK010000098.1 GCA_017473665.1 Lachnospiraceae bacterium | reverse complement strand
CCTTTTTGCATGGATGAAAGAAGAAAAGAATAATGTCCATCCGTTGATTATGAGTAGTGTATTCCATTATGAATTTGTTTTCATTCATCCTTTTGCGGATGGTAACGGCAGAATGGCTAGATTGTGGCATACAGCAATGCTTGCGAAGTGGAAACCTGTATTTGAATATATTCCAATAGAGAGCCAGATAGAGAAGTTTCAAAATGAGTACTACGAGGCAATTGCACGGTGTCATGTAGAAGGAGAAGCTACTCTTTTCATAGAGTTTATGTTGTCTCAGATTGATAAGATTTTGGATGATGTTTTTGCCCAGGTTAGTGAGGATAATGAACAGCTTTCGGAATACCTCAAGAGGTTACTTGGGGTTATGGAATATGATGTTCCTTACACAAGCAATACGTTGATGGATAAATTGGGGTTGAAATCAAGAGAAGGTTTTCGCAGGAATTATATACGCCCGGCAATTGATATGAATTTAATTCGTATGACAATTCCTGACAAGCCCAATAGTAGAAATCAGAGATATATTAAGGAATAGAAAAGGCTGCAGGTCGCTTTAAGATGCCATTGAAAAAATACTTATCATGTGGTAAACTATGGAAGATTAAATACGAATAAAATTACCCCTTGGGGGCTAAGGAGGATATACAATGGAACAGTACAAGCAGGAATTTATAGAGTTTATGGTGGATTGTGATGTGCTGAAGTTTGGTGAGTTTACTTTAAAGAGCGGACGGAAGTCTCCCTTCTTTATGAACGCAGGCGCTTATGTAACAGGAAGCCAGCTGATGGGCCTGGGAGAGTATTATGCAAAGGCCATTCACAATACTTACGGAGATGATTTTGACGTACTGTTCGGACCCGCTTATAAGGGTATTCCCATCAGTGTGGTAACCGCTATTGCCTATAGCAAGTTATATGGTAAAGAGGTTCGTTATTGCTCTGACCGTAAGGAGGAGAAGGACCACGGCGCAGATAAGGGCAGCTTCCTGGGTAGTAAGCTGAAGGATGGAGACAGAGTCATCATGATTGAGGATGTGACCACCTCCGGCAAGTCCATGGAAGAGACCGTACCCAAGGTAAAGGGTGCAGCTGATGTGGAAATCGTAGGTCTGATGGTATCCTTAAACCGTATGGAGAAGGGCCTGGGCGGCGAGAAGAGTGCGCTGGCTGAGATTGAAGAGAAGTATGGTTTCAAGGCCAATGCGATTGTATCCATGGAGGATGTTATCTCTTATTTGTATAATCGCCCTTACAATGGCAAGGTATATATTGATGATACCTTAAAGGCTGCTATTGACGAATATTACGCAGTGTATGGTGCATAATCATATAGAATCATAGGAAAGGACAGTAGTTATGGAAGAAAGAGTATACAAAACAATGAATCGTGCAGGCGTGGCGAATATGGTGATCGGAGTGGTTACTTTGGTAGTGGGACTTGCTACCGGGGTTTTGTTAATTGTCAATGGTGCCAGACTGCTGGCCGGTAAGTCTAAGATTCTTTTTTAAATAGTTGAATGAAATGGGCATTCCTGAGGGAGTGCCCTTTTGGAGTTTTTATGAAGAAAAAGAGAAGTTATATTTTTACCAATCGGAAACATACGGACCAGGCCATAATGTCGGCTATTTTGGGTATCATAAGTGTGTTGGCCACCATTTTGGCAGTGGTATTTTCTTACAGACAGCCTATGGAAGGCAAAGTAGGCTATGGTGCTACTTGTTTATTGGCCACACTTTTTGGATTAATAGGATTTCTATTGTCCTTGACTCAATTGGTCAAAAAGGATGTATACAGACTGTTCCCGGTGCTGGGGGCGATACTCAATGGAGCAGTATTGCTGGCTGTGGGCTTTTTGGTTTATTGGGGAATGTAGAGAGACGTCACAGTAGGGACAGTAAAGCGGCAACTGTAGAATACTTGCAGTGGGCAGGTGGATAGGATATGGACTGCAGGAGCTGTGAAAATAAATTAGAAAGAAAAGGATATAAGATATATGGCAACACCTGAAATGATGGAACAGGAAGAAATTGTATTTGAGGATGCACTGCAGGAACGCTATGAACTGGCAGTGGAGCGTATCCATGAAATAGAGCAGGAGCATTTGGGAGAGCCGGTTTTTGAGCAGTATTTTCAGACGGTGGCCTCCTTTTTGCTGTTAGTGGAGGAGAATCGCAGTTTCCTTTTGACAGGAGGGCTGGATAATGCACCCTTGGAAGAACTGGCGGCGCGTAATCACGCATTGTATGAGGATGTACTGCCGGAGCATTATGAAAGCAGCTATGCCAACCCGGCCTATGCAGTAGCACAGCTGGGCGAGGAATATGGCAGCCTGCTTAGCTTCTTGTATACGGAGCTACGTAGCTGTATCGGTTTTGCATATGAGGGCAGACTGCAGGAACTGGTAATTCGTTTGGAATTGTTCAATGAAATATATGCTTCTTTTGTATATGAATGGCAGGAGGAGCAGTCCTTGCCGAAGGCAGAGATTATCCGTAAAGTGATGTACTGGTTTATCAGTGATTATGCGGATGTGGCAGCTATGCAGCGGGTGCAGGACATGGTGGTACCGGGAGGCTTTGGCTTGCAACTGTTGGAAAAATACGATTTTTCTGACGTGCGGGATTTGTATCGGTACGGAGAATATGTCAGTGACAATGAACTGACCATGTGTCGCTTTATGGCACAGTTGCCCCAGGAGACCATTAATACCATGGCTGACACTTATACGGAAGGCTATCGCATAGGCTTTGAGGTCACAAATAAGGATTTGTCCAAAAAGAAAAGTGTGTCCATTCACTATCAGCTGGGCTTTGAACGGATGATGAAACGTGCGGTGGAGAACTTTAGGCAGATGGGACTGGGGACGGTACTGGCCCGGAATCCCTATAGTATTTTATATAATAAGAGCCTGGGACGTAGCGGCTTCTACGGAGGTAATCCCAACCGTCAGTATGATTTTGATCATCGAGACGATAGAGCACTTTTTTGGGATAAAAATCTGGCCAACCGCCGCCTGGAGGTAATGCATACTGCCTTTGAGGAATATAAGGAGGCCTGCCGTGGCTATGCAGGTCCTGCGGTGGTAGAGACCTTTGGTGAGAAACAGTTTGAGCCTGTGAATAAGCCCCAGTCTCCCAGGATGAGTGAGGAGCAAAATGACAGCTTTGTGGAGTTCCGTTCCCAGATGGGCAGACTACAGAGACAGTATATTCTGGAGGAGGAGCGCAGCTTTACCATTATTGCATTCCCGGTACCGGAAATCGGTGAAGATTTCCCGGAGCTTTTCAAGGAGATTATCCGCATCAATACACTGGATTATCAGCTTTACCGGAAGATGCAGCAGTGTATCATTGATGCCTTGGACCAAGCGGATTATTGCGTCATCAAGGGTATGGGCGAGAACCGTACGGATTTGAAGGTGAATTTATGGAAACTGCAAAATCCTGAAAAGGAGACCATTTTTGAAAACTGTGTGGCAGATGTCAATATCCCGGTTGGTGAAGTATTTACCTCTCCTGTATTAAAGGGAACCACCGGT
>JAFUKK010000097.1 GCA_017473665.1 Lachnospiraceae bacterium | reverse complement strand
CTCTGAATCCTGTCTATACAAAAGGTAAAAATTAAAACACTACATATAATACCGATGCATAGTGCAAATTCCGGCTTGTGTGATTTAAACTGTAATGCCAGCAATACTCCAAACACACCGATGAAACCTATCTTAACAATATCCGGCATACTCCCTCCTCCTTATAGCGAAAACAGTGTTTGTACCGTTTCGAAAAGTTCATATATATAAGGAACAATCCATGACAACACCACAATCAGACCTGCCAGACTGATCAGAAAAGCATGTTCCTCACGTCCGCTGTGCTTTAACACCTGACTGAGTATGGTCACCAAAATTCCTACTGCCGCAATTTTAAAAATCAGACTCACTTCCATATCCACTCCTTACTCCCCACCGCAGGCTTATATCAATACGATGACCAGTAACAATCCGCCCATTGCTCCCAGGCTGACTGCCAAACGTCCACCTTTTTTTTCCTGACTTTCCTGCAGTAAAATACTACTATGGAGCCTGTCATAGCTTTCCTGTAACATTTTTAACTGCAATTGTCCATCCTGTAATCCCTCATGCTCTGCGAACCATAAAAAAGCTTCCACATCCTCCGGTAGCAGAGGCAGCTTTGATAAGCACTGTCTCATACCGGTTATAAACAGCGTGAAAAATCCCTCACCGTTCTGTACTCCCGACCGCTCATAAATATCTGAAAGGCCGGAGGCAATAGGTTCCGGCATAGAACCGGACAGCTTACGGCAGCATTCCGGCAAGGTTGCTCTGCCAAAGCGAATTTCACTCATCAGCATGGCTAAAAGATTCTGCAACTGACGCATATAGTATAGTCGCCTGCCCAACTGCTCCTTATAGTAGAGCCCCATCCCTAAGCAGCCTGTTAATATAAATGCTCCGCCCAGTAATCTGTGCATCCTTCTTCTCCTCCACCTGAATGATAAATCCCGGAACCCCCTGCTGCTTTGCCAAGACCACAAATACATCAAAGCAACGATGTAGCTCCTGCCAAAGTTCCTTGGCTTGCAAATCCTCCATACCACTACCATGAATAGTTGCCAATACACTGATGCCACAGGTCGCTCCATAGCCCACAGCCTGCAAGTCCTCCTGACCTCCGATTTCATCTACCGCAATTACCTCCGGAGCCATGGAACGAATCAACATCATCAGCCCCATGCCCTTGGGACAAGCATCCAGTACATCCGTACGTATTCCTAACTGATGCTGCGCCATTCCCATATGGCAGGCCCCAATCTCACCACGCTCGTCCACCACCCCCACTGTCCTTCCGGCTCCATAGCTGTTTCCATCGGAAATTTGTCGTATCAAATCCCGCAGCAATGTGGTCTTCCCACACCCGGGAGGGGATATAATCAATATATTCTGTACCCGTCCATCCCTGTATACATAGGGTAGGATTCCATCCGCTGCTCCGGGTATCTCATGAGCAATTCGAATATGAAGAGCCGAAATATTTTTCAGCGTATGTACCATACCTTGTCCATCCGTAACTGCCTGTCCCACCATACCAATACGATGTCCCCCCGGGACAGTCAGAAAGCCCTGGCGAATTTCTTCCTCATAGGCATAGGGCGAATAGTCACAGTTATGCAGCAGAATACTTTGCACCTCGTTCTGACTAATACACCTGGCATCCGTAACGCTGTTAGTGACCTCTCCCTTTTTGTCCACAAAATATTCCTGCCCCTTTATCCGCAGTGCAATAGGCTGTCCCGCCCGCAGGCGAATCTCCGAAAGCTCCTGCTGCATTATACTTAGCTTTTCCCAAAAGCCTCTCTCCTCTCCGGGAAACAACTCTGTTAATCTATGGGTCATTACTCTTTCCTTCCTCTTGTCCAACCTTGTCCTCTCTCAAAATATATGAAGCAATGAAAAAAATATTCCTGCACCTTCTGCCTTTGTAAAAAAGAATTTACTTCAATCTTTCTCCATTTGTGGTATACTGTACCCGTAGACAAAAAGCACTGAAAGGAACATAGCTCATGCATATTATCATTGTAGGTTGCGGCAAGGTCGGTCAAACCCTTGTAGAACAGCTTAGTGGCGAAAACCACAATATTGTGGTCATCGATGAACGAGAAGAGAAAGTCAGACAGCTTACAGACGAACTGGATGCCAAAGGAATCGTAGGTAATGGAGTCAGCAACCTGATATTACAGGAAGCGGACATTGCCCATGCAGACCTTTTAATTGCTGTTACAGGATCCGATGAACAAAATCTACTATCCTGTGTCATTGCAAAGAAAGCCGGACATTGTAAAACCATTGCCCGGGTCCGTAACCCCATATATTTTAACGAAATCCCTTTCCTACGCAAGGAACTGGGACTATCCATGATTATTAATCCGGAACTGACCAGTGCCAATGAAATTGCACGTATTTTCCAGTTCCCCTCTGCGGTAAAGATTGATACCTTTTCCAAGGGACGTATTGAACTGTTACACTTTATCGTAACCCCGGACTGTCTGCTGAACAATTACCAGCTGTTGCACATCCGCTCCACCCTAAAATGTGATGTATTGGTATGCATGGTTACCAGAGGCGACGAACTGGTTATCCCTCGCGGTAATTTTGTATTTCAGGAAGGAGACGTGGTTGCTATTGTATCCACTCCTGCCATTGCCCAGCAGTTTTTCAAGAAAATCGGTATCAATACCCATCCCATAAACAATGCCATGCTGATAGGGGGAGATACTATTACCTACTATTTAGCCAAACGATTACTGGCAGCAGGTATTTCTACCAAAATCATTGAACCCAATCTGGCTCGTTGTGAAGAGCTTAGTGAGTTATTACCCACTGCCACCATTATCTGTGGTGATGCCACGGACCAGAAACTCCTGCTACAGGAGGGTATCTCCTCCGTGGACGGCTTTGCTGCTCTTACCGGACTGGATGAAGAAAACATCATGCTCTCCCTGTATGCACAAACTATTTCCAAGGCAAAATGTGTTACCAAAATTGACAAGACCAATTTCAGCAGTGTATTAAATCACCTGCGCCTGGATACCATTACCTACCCCCACTTGCTCACTGCGGATACCATTACAAAGTTTGTCCGTTCCATGGAGGCTTCTCTGAACAGTAATGTGGAAAACCTCTATCGTCTGGAGGAGGGCCGGGCCGAGGTATTGGAATTTTATATTAAGGAATCCTCCGATGTTACGGATATTCCTTTGGAGAAACTACGCATTAAGAAAAATATTCTTATCTGTTGCATTACCAGAGGGACTCAATTTATTATTCCGGGCGGTCAGGATGAAATGAAAATCGGTGATTTGGTTGTAGTAGTAACCACCAACTTTAGATTAAACGATATTAATGATATTCTGGAGAAATAAGAAAGGATTCAACAACTATGAACTTAGGAATCGTTAGATATATTATTAGCTGGGTTCTGAAATTTGAAGCCGCATTTCTGCTCCTTCCCAGTCTTACCGGTTTCATCTATCTGGAATGGAAAGATGCTCTGGTATACCTAGGTGTTGCACTCCTATGCTTTCTTGTGGGTTTTACATTAGGCATCAAAAAACCCAAACACAGAGAATTATATACTCGAGAGGGATTTGCCAGTGTGGCTTTAAGTTGGACAATCATGAGTTTGTTCGGTGCCCTT
>JAFUKK010000096.1 GCA_017473665.1 Lachnospiraceae bacterium | reverse complement strand
ATATTCTATCTCATAGGTCACATCAATAATCTTATCCAGAAATATACGGTCATGGGATACGATAATCACAGCTTTATCATAGCTTTTCAGATAATTCTCCAGCCATTCGATGGTAGGTAAATCCAAATGGTTGGTGGGCTCATCCAGAAGCATAATATCCGGTCTGCTAAGTAGCAGTTTGATAAAGGCTACCTTAGTCTGCTGACCGCCGGAGAAGTTACCAATAGGACGTTTTAAATCCTCCAGGGCAAATCCAAACTGCTGAAACATAACCTCCATATCCCGCCGCCAGGTATAGCCCCGTAGGGCCTCCATCTTCTTCTGCAATGCATCATATTCATTCATTAGCTGACGGTTCTCATGTTCCCGGGCAAGTAACTGTTCAATTTCCGCCATTCTGGCTTCACAAGCAAATACAGCGGCAAAGGTCTTTTTAACCTCCTCCTCCACTGTCACTGCTCCATCCGGGAAGCTAATCTGGCGTAGGAATCCGATTTCCTGCTTCCCTGCCATGATAATGCCACACTCTTCATCACTGTCCGGGTTATTCATCTGAATATCCCCTGCAATCAGCTTTAGCAGCGTGGTCTTACCACAGCCGTTTCTGCCCACAATAGCAATTTTCTCCTTGTCGTGGACCTCAAAATTCACATCTTCTAATATAGTATCTGCTGCGTATTGTACCAACGCATGCTTAATTTGATATCTCATAATCCTTCACTCTAACCTCTATATGATTACACATTCACTTACTGTTACTACAATGCTGATCTCTTACCGGTAAACCGTCATACACATTTTACATGATAAAGCTCCAAAAAACTACCGCAAGAATATTTTTTACTCATTCTTGTCAGGTCAGAACCTAAGGCCAACACCTTTCACCACGAGAGGGAGCGTATAAAAAAACCGCTCTCCCGGAAGGAAAAGCGGTCTCATAATAGCTATTTCTATTCAAATCATCACAGTCCACTATGCATTATTACTGCTTCTGGCTGTAATAATCCATGGCGCAGGCTCCTGCTTAAAAGTATTCTTACTACTTAGCTTGGCAACGGATACCTGAATGGTATTGATATCCATAAAGCCCAGTCCCTGTAAAATATCTGTCATGCCGGCAGCCACCTTGAAATCCAGTGTATAAATCACCACATTGATATCAGGATTGATACCTGTCAAATAGGCCAGCTCCTGCTCTGTGCTGGCAGATGCTACCAAAAATACCAGAGAAGGTACGGGACACTCCTTCATGCTCTCTGCATTCACATGGTCAATAATTTTTACATTATGTAAATCAAAATGAGCCACATTATCTGCCAAGGTGGCACGATCCTGATGACTGTACTCTACAGCTGTTACAGAACCTTCGGGAGCCATTAACGCTGCCTCAATAGCGATACTGGCACCTCCAATGACTACGATGTCATCCTGAGGGTCCACTCTCATCTTATTCAGGATAATCGCACGAATCTCACTGCCCACATATTGAATGGAACCTCGCTGGAACATCTCATTGCTGAGACCAATCTTGGCAGTATTCCGGGCATTGGGATTGATAATCAGCATACCTGCGGAAGCATTGATGCCACGGTCTATCATATCCTTCACCTTCTGGTGGAGAATCTCGCCGGAAGGGTCAGAGCCCTCATTGTACCACACGTCACATTCGCCCAGTCCTGCATTCCACAGACGATAGAAAATATCATCAATGCCCGCATTGGTGAATACCATAGTGGTTTTGTGCGCCTCCACGGTGGGAATAATATTCTTATTCTTTTTGGTAATGTCAATAATCTTCACATGCTCCAAATCCAGAGTAGTGTTTTTGGCATAATACTGCAGCCAGGATAAAATGACTTCGTTGGTAAAAATCTGCTGTTCCATAGTAAGGCCCCCTTGATGTAATAGTCTTGGGTATATTATATCACTTTTTAGAATAATATGCACTTTTTATTAACACTTGTTTACCAAAATATGAGAACCGCCCTTCTTTTCGGAAGAGCGTTTTCTTCTACGTCTGTGCTTCTTTCGTTATTCTCTTTCTTATACCCGGAATTATCCTTACTGCTAAGAATCCCATCCATGTCAACAGGGACATCACATTGGCAAGCTTTACTACCAAACCATCCTCATAAAATACTTCCAGTTTTCCCCCCGGACAGCCTTCCGGCAAATACACGCGCACCACACCTTTTTCGCTATAGGTTACAGCCACCGGTTGACCATCCAAGCGTGCCTGATACCCTGTGTAATAGGTCAGCGGCACATCTATATAGATATCTTGCTCCTTAGACACCGGTGTAACAGAATCTATTTGGCAGGAAACCCTGCCCTTTTCATGAACATATGCTGAGTACTGTATATTTTTTTCATTACTCTCTATCTGCCCCTCTGTGAGATAACTGAAGCCCGGGCGCAGATACAGCATATCCATATAACCATACTGTACCACTTCTTCATTGGTAAACTCACTGGCCTGCTTCATAAATTGACTGATATATATCAATCCAAAAGCAATAGTCACCCCACTGATAACTACCAGCCAACGCTGCTTGTGCGCAGCACCTGCCACAAAGAGATAGTAAAATCCATAGGCAGCTGCAATGCTTAAGAATAGAATTGCCAGCACATTAAATCGCCACATGAACTGGAACTTGGGGAAAAGTCCTCGTAGCCCCGGTATCTTCTGCACAATCCCCCCGGGAAACAGATTGGTAACCATCAGCACTGCCAGTATACCCGGAAGTGTGTAGCCTAATATCCGCCATTTGACTTCCTTGAGCTGATTCCTATGCACTACCAATGCAACCAATAACATCGAAAGTCCTATCAACAATAACACACCGGGAGTCTTGGGAATGGACTTTGTAATATCTCCACCAAATACCTCCGTCCCTATTACAGAAGGTAAGAACAAATCAAACAACTGCACAGGACTGGCCCCTGTCTTCCAGAAGCTTGGGTTCCCCCACACCGGCAGTTCCTTCATAGCCTTCAAAAAAGGTAACAGGAACCAGGCATTTAACAATAGCCAGAGCCCTCCGGCTTTTACTACACTAAGTATGGCTTTCCCATTCAAAAAACGCTTCCAATGAAAGACTGCATACAGTACCCCCATACCTGCCAGCATTACAAAGGAAAGAATATGGGACTGAACCACTCCTGTATAGGCCAATGCCACTACCCACCATTTATGGTAGTCTCCTCGCTTTAACATAATGAGACCACAGAGCACCAAGGGCGCAAATACCAATGCCAGCAGTTCTCCTACTGCACCTCTGGTATACATATCCAGCAAGCGATAGGTAGATAGCGTATAGAGCCCTGTGGCAATAACTCCCATGATTTTGGACTTTATAATATAACTGTATGAATAATAAGCAATCCCAACAGTAGCCACATTAGCAAGTATCATGAAAATATTATAGCTGGTGGCCAAGGGTACTCCTAATATACAAAGCACCGCCGGAATATATAAAAGAATGTCCGGATAGTACAAGGGCGCACCATAACCATAACCATTATAAATCTCAGTATAAATTCTTACAGGGAACTGCCCCTCCAATAAAGCGTTCTTAAGGGACCAGATTCTCTGGGTATGAAAAAAAGTATCGTGGGTCAACACCGGTGCTGACAAAAGAGTATTTCTTAATAAAGGCAACGATGCCAGCAGGGCAAACAATAATAATATGCCTGAAATATTCGCTTTTTCTTTTCTGCTCATCTTTTTATCCTATCTGCTAAATCCAATTGCAATCGCCACCGGTAATAGCCAGACTAAGCAAGCCATCCATTAACTCCACTTCATCCCCTTCTACTACCCTCACCAGTACAGCTTCTTCCACTACCTGAGGCATCTCCTCATCAGGACCAATCTCCATGTCTACTACTTCACCGCAGCAAGGGCATACAATTCTGGGCGCTATCTGTAATGACAAAAATCTCATCTCACAGCCTTCACATTCATAATATCCACACACCTGCGTGCCGTCCGGTACAAAATACATCTTTCATCCTCCGCACATACTCTTAATTTGCAACTGTCACACCACCATAAGGAACCGATGAACTATAAAAATACTCGTAAATAATCTGTCTGGTATTGATTGCATCGTCATCCCCATGAATCTCAATGTCCCCGGCCTTGTCCTCCCCAAGTGGGAAAACATACAGCTTGGTACCATATTTTTTTACATTATAAGGGGCTTCCTCCGCTACCGTTATTACGTCCGATAGGCTCAGTGGCAGAGAATCAAACTGTGGAAATCTTGCCAGCGGATTATCCGTAGCAATGAAATTAATGTATGACACAAAACAATCCTCAATGGGTACTTCACCGGTTTCAAAGGGGGATTGTATCAAAAGATGCGAAATAACTATCTGTCCGTTCCTGGTCAGGGTAGCCTCCACATAGTCCTCTTTTCCGTTAGCAGTAGTTTTCTCCAAATCGGTAAATTCAAATCCATCTCTCTGCAAGATATATACCGGAATAGGGAATTGATAAAGGGCACCATCTAATTCCACAATGCCGGAATGGATATCATTGCCCAATTCCGTGGGCTCCACATACTCCGGATATCTATGGCTGCCTATCTGCGCAGGCTCTTCCATACCGTCTTCTTCTGTATTTGCATCTACCGTTTCAGTTGACTCTTCTGCTTCAACACTACTGTCAGTCAACTCTTCTGCCGGACTGCTTTCTTCCTCTTGAAGGATATCTTCACTCACATCAACATCTGCGCTTTCCGAAATCTTATTATTCCCCGTGGATTCTTTTACCGTGTCATCGGTTCCGCAACCAATCAACAATGATGTAATTAACATCACATTAAGTAACATTAACAATCGCTTTTTCATATTCCATATCTCCTACTGTTCCTTATATTTCTCCACAAATTCATCTATGGGCATGGGCTTGGCAAAGAAATATCCCTGAATCAAATCACATTCCTGAGCCGCCAGGAAATCCACCTGCTCACGATTCTCGATACCTTCTGCCACGATTTTCATATTCAGCTTTTTAGCCAAGTCAATCACTTCCGCTACAATCAGCATGCCACGCTCTTCCACGTCGGCTCCCCGGAAGAAGTCTCCGTCAATCTTCAGCACATCGATATGTAACTCCTTTAGGGAATTCAACGAGGAATAACCGGCACCGAAATCGTCCATGGATACGATGAAACCGGCTTCATGAAGCTTTTTCACCGTACTCAAAAGCACCTTCTTGTCATCAAAGAATGCACTCTCTGTCAATTCCAGTTCAATCACATCATGGGGCACGTTATATTTATCAACAATAGCCGCAATATGTTCTGCCAGGTCCTCTCTGGTAAAATGCGCTCTGGATACATTCACTGATATGGGCACAATCTTTCGCCCCTGGGCAATCCACCTGGCCTGCTGGGCCGCAATCTCCTCCAGCATATAATCGTCCAGCTTCAATATAAAGCCATTCTGCTCAAAAATAGGGATAAACTTATTGGGTGGGATAAAACCTTCTGTCGGATGAATCCAGCGCACCAGTGCCTCTGCTCCTGCCAACTTTTCCTCGGAGGTACTGATTTTAGGTTGCAGATATACTTTAAACTCTTTATTGGCCAGAGCCCGGTCCATATCATCCTCTACCCGGCGCTCCCAAAGCTTCTGCTTATTCATCTCCACATCAAAGAAAGCAATCTTATTCTCCGCCTCCTCCCCCAACATATCACAGGCAATCAGTGCATTGTTGTACAACTGCTCCACATCCCGCTCACCAGGCTCAATCTGATAAACACCCACACCGAAATACAATTTCATACTAGGCAATACCCCATCCAGAATATTCTCCAATTCTTCTATCCTGGCCACCAGTTGTTCCTTTGAGGTATATGCTAATAACAGGCCAAATTCCGCATTCTCATGATGAGCAATAATTTCTCTATGCCGCATCTGTTTTTTCAGTGCACGGTAAAACTTTTCAATCAGTTCTTCTCCTTCCCGGACGCCGAAACAGGTACAAAAACTCCGATACTTGCGCATCTTAAGATGAATCATAGCATACCGATGTCTATTGGAACGATTATGCTTTAATAAAGAAGTACCCTTTTTCACAAAATGCAACCAATTATCACCACCGGTAACCAAATCCGTATATATGATCCTGGAAGTTCTATGCATATTTACAAGGATACTGATAAAGGAAATCATGTAATACAGCGTGAATACACAGAGCAAAAGAGCACATACAGCCAAGCTAACCAGCATCATAAATAAATCAGACGCATAGAGACTGATTTGGTTCAGCACCATTACATTCCCCGACTTTGCCGGCATCACAAACCACACCTTGAAATAAATAACCGGTGCACTTTCCTCTGTGGTGAAATAGTTTTCTGTATCCATTAGCTGTTGATAATCAATCTTGTTTAAAATATCATTGGAAAAGAAAATAGTGCCATCTTCTATTTCGAACATCCGGCTATAATCTTCTTCGATAATCACCCTGGTGGGCAGTTGCAACATATCCGTAAGAAAATCCAGTTCTGCGGCTCGATTCATATCCGGATAGGAGCCATTGCTGGACCATTTCTGTTCCCCTTCCGCCCCCATAATGCTCACAGCCTCTATCTCCGGCATTAAATCAACATATGTAAGTAAGGTACCTCTGATATCTCCGAAAGAAGCCTCTTCATATTCCGCACACATCTGGGCTATCTTTTCAGACTGTTTCCTGCTGTAGGTCAATTTCCTTTGTATCACATCAATGGTAGATGTAGCCAATACAGTCATTATGGCACAAAAGAAAAGGAATAAAATGAAAACCAATCCCATTACGGATAACCAGATTCGCTTCTTTCCTAATTTCTTGATTCTTTTATCTTTTGATTTACTCATAAAAATACCACCTATTACAGTTTATACAAAAAGTATAGCAAAATTAAAAGAAATGGGCAAATAAAATAGCTCTAACCACATATAAAGCAGCACATTACAAGAATATCCCTTTAAGCATATAGTAAATTACTATATTGTTGATACCTCACCCCAACGGACCAGACCACTTGCTTATCTTCAATCATTCTCAATAACTCGTCCCTTGATACCCATTTGGCATCTACCACTTCTTCCGGTTGCAGTATCAATTCTTCTATTACCAAGTCTTTATTTACCACATAAATATCCATAAAATAGTTTTTATGTTGATACACTTCCAACAAATTCAACTCGTTCTCTTCTACACTTATACCAAGCTCTTCTGTCAATTCACGTACGGCCGCCTTTTTTGTAGTTTCTCCGGCCAGTACTCCACCACCGGAAAACTCCCATAAACCGCCTGCCTTTTTGTCCGGATGTCTCTGGGTCACAAGAAATTGTCCATTGGAATTTTGAATCCATATTTCACAACATACATAGTATTCTCCTTCCCCCAAGGCATCTCCTCTTTTTATGGTCCTACCTAATAATTTTTTGTTTTCGTCATACAGATCCCAATATTCAGCCATGATATCTCTCCTTTGATTTTTTCACATTGTAGCATATATGGATAACTTGTAAACCTAAGGAATGGAATGTTTCTCATAAAAAGCAATTACAAAACCGCACCCTCTTGCAAAGGTGCGGTTCAAGTTATACTATTCATGATTGCCTGAGGCAACTAATTATTCAATCCCTTTCACGCCGTCAAATTTTTAAATTGTATCAATAGAGCAATCTTCATTGTAGGTAAACTCGGCCACACAAACACTACGGTGGAACAGGCTGCCGCCGGGAAGCTCTCCGGTATGGTAAAACAGATAGGAATGTCCCTTAAAATCTGCGATACCCGGATGATTGGTAAAGACACCACCCTCCTCAGTCATCAGTATACCGCCATATACCCAGGGACCCGTAGGGGAAGCAGAGGTGGAATAAGCCAGATGCTCATCCTTCTTACCCTCTCCAAAAGCTGCATATACCATGTAATAGAGACCATTTCTCTTATAAAACCAGGGACCCTCTCCATAGGTAGTACCGGTCATATGGCTACCCTTGGCAAAGGATTCCTCTGTCATGGGAATCTTCACTACTCCTACAGATTCATCATAAGAAATCATATCCTCATTTAAAAGAACATAGCGCAGCTCCGGATTCCCAAAGTAAAGATATGCCTGTCCGTCATCATCAATAAATACAGTAGGGTATATATCATTCCAATCTCCCTCATCTACCAACGGATGCCCCAAATCCTTGAAAGGGCCGGTGGGGCTGTCAGAAATACCTACTGCAATGGCCATACCGCCGTCTTTCTTATGTACGGGACAATAAAGATAGAATTTACCGTTACGTTCTACCGCCTGAGGTGCCCAGGCCCTGTCATCTGCCCAACTGATATCGTCCAGGGAAAAAATCACACCATGATCCGTCCAATTCACCATGTCCTTGGTGGAAAAGCATCGCCAGTCAAGCATGGTATAAAAATCGTTAATCAGCTGATCCTCATCATGGGTAGTGTAAAGATATAAGGTATCCCCATACACCATGGGTGCAGGATCCGCAGTATAAATGGATGTAATAATCGGGTTCTTACAAAACATAATTCATACCTCCGTTAGTAAATCGTTTTATTAAGTATAACAGAAACCCCTTTCCTATTCAACCATCTTTCTACTGAAACACAGTAAAGTGTATTATATTCTATGATGCTAACTATAGAAAACAATACTTTTTCAGTGAAATTGATTGCAAAAAATGTCTTATAATGTTATGGTGTATCTATTGTGATAATACCAAAAGAAAGAGGCCACAACATGTATAAGATTATGACTTCCGACGAAGCAATCGATATTATCAAGGATTGGGATGTGATATGCTTAAATTCCTTTCTGGGAATCGAGAATCCCGTAGAATTACACGAAGCACTATACCGGAAATACAAAGCCACCGGTTCCCCCAAGCATTTGACTATGGTTTCCAGTGCCGGGTTCGGTATCTGGGATGAAACGAGAAATGCAGAACAATACATAAAAGAAGGTGCCGTGGACAAAATCATCTGCGGACATTTTGGCGCCATGTTCAGCACCAAACGATTGGTTTTGGAAAACAAATTTGAGGCTTACAATCTCCCTCTGGGATGCATCTCTCATGCCATCCGTGCCCAGGCAGGTGGTATTCCGGGTGCACTGTCCAAGGTGGGACTGGATATTTTTGTTGACCCCCTGATTGACGGACCGGGTATCAATGATATCTCCACCGACACCTCTCTGGTAAAACGTGTAGAGGTAGACGGAGAAGAATTCCTGTATTACAAACTTCCCAAGATTGATGTGGCACTGATTAAGGGTACTGCAGCTGACCACAAGGGCAATATTACTTTTGATGATATGTATATGTCCGGTGACGCCCTCTCCATCTGTCAGGCAACCAAGGCCAATGGAGGTAAGGTAATCGTCCAGGTGGATCGGATTGTAAATACGCCCTCCCGTCCCCGTAATACCATTATCCCGGGATGTTTGGTGGATGCTATTGTAATGGTAGAGCCCCAGCCACGCCATGCCGCTTACGAATCTCTCACCGGTAGCTTTGAGATTCCCTATTCCCAATGGCAGGATTGGAGTGATATGCTGGAGAGCCGCACCTCCACCAAGGATGTAATCAATGTGCCGGGTAATATCATCGGCAAACGGGCTGCTCTGGAACTGAAGGAAGATGATATTGTAAATATCGGTGTGGGTATTCCTGAAACAGTAACAAAATATGCCCGGGAAACGGGTATCTTAAATAAAGTAACACTAACGGTTGAATCCGGCGGTGTAGGAGGTTTCCCGGCTTCCGGCAAGGTATTCGGTGCTGTCATTGGTGCCGATTCCATGTATGACATGGCCAACCAGTTTGACCTATACAACAACGGCGGTCTGGATATCTGTTTCATGGGCGGTATTGAAGTGGACAAGTACGGTAATGTAAATGCCCACCGGGGTCCCGGAGCCTTTGCAGGCATCGGCGGCTTTGCCAACATTACTGCCAAAACCGGAACCGTAGTATTTTGCTTAACCTTTAATACTAAGGGACTGGATGTGGATGAAAATGAAGGCAAAGTAACCATTAAAAATAATGGTTCCATTCCCAAATTCGTAGATAAGGTTACCAGCATCAGCTTCTCCGCTAAGCGTGCTCGTGCTAATGGGCAGAAAATTCTGTATGTAACGGAACGTTGCGTATTTGAATTGGGTGAAAAGGGACTGAAGCTCATTGAAGTATATCCCGGTGTGGATATGGAAAATGATATTTTGAAGCTGCTGCCCTTTGAGGTGGAGATAGATTCTCTGCTGGAATATTAAAAATAATGGCGCCACACTTTCAATAAAGTGCGGCGCTAATCACATATTATATAATCAATCTTGTCACATAAGCCGTTTCATATGATTATAACTCAAACTCGCATTCCTGCGGTTCCATACCCATCACCTCAAAGGGACCCGGGGTCACATTACCTGCGGGACGTTTACGTCCAAAGAAGTCCGTATCAAATAGGATATTGGTTCCGTCCGGGTTCTCATATGCCATTTCTGCATGGTAGGATAATCCAAGTGTATCTGCAGACAACAGTTCTGAGCCATTTCCGCCAAGCAGGTCAGCATCTTTGATACAAACGGATACTTGATTCTTCTCTGTAGAAACCTCTACCGCAATACCTACCTGCGCACATACCTTGGCATCCGGCTCATGACTACAGCCCACTGCCCCACCAAAGTATGCATTTCCTTTAATTTGTACCGGAATAGCCCAACGTCCCAGAGGATAAAGGCTTCCGTATTTTTCCTGCCGTTCCTTGCGCTCCT
>JAFUKK010000095.1 GCA_017473665.1 Lachnospiraceae bacterium | reverse complement strand
CAACACTATCCTGAGGCATTCTACATCCTACAATGTACTCACCATCATTATCGGAGGTTCTGATAATACAGCCCTCTAAAACCCTACCTTCCAGAACATCAAAATTCTTCACATCCACTTCCACATCCTTACCTTTTATCTGGGCAAAGATTTTCTCCTCGGAGGCAAAAGCGAAACCATTGGCACTGATATTTTTCATCCTGCCGGCATAAGCCGCACCCTCTCCCTTTACTTTAATCATACAGGGATTTGACAGAGGCATTCTGGGGTATTTTCTTCTGTTAAATACCTGTGGATTGGTCTCAACCAAGAGCTTGTATCTACCGCTTTCACCATTTTGACTGTAGGCAATTGCAACATCTTCCCATTTGTATAATACATTATCTACTACAATACGGAGCTGGCAACCAACATGCTTTTCTCTTCTGCTGATAATATCCCGGCCCTTATCTTCCAGATTGACATATACCAGTGCATCTGCACAATCTATCACTTCACCAATATATTCATCAGAACCGGAGTCATTCAATACCACAGCAATCTTCATACCGGGGCGTACATCCTGTACACCCATGAAGCCGCCTACGCCCAGCTCTTCCATCAGATGTCCTACTACCACTTCGATATTGCCCGCACTCTTAGCACTTTCCTCGTACTTACTGAGCATTTCCTTGGTGGTAAGCTCTGCCCGGCTGATTCTGCCCGTCATGACTTCCATCAGCTCGCATACTTGCTGCATATTGTCTGCCAGAATCTTATTGGAAGATTCCACCTCTTTTACGGCACTATCCACTACCTTTATGTTGACACCAAGAGTGGTGGCATCATTGGTAATGTCTGTAACGCTTCGGTTAACATTGGACACCTTATCCATATTTACCTGGATCAATTGAACGGTCTCAGTGATAGCCTCAAGCATTCGCTGGGAAGTTTCCTCCAGATGCGCCAATGCACTCATGATTCTACCGGAAGAATTCTGGGTACCGCTACTGAGTTCACGAATCTCATTTGCAACTACTGCAAAGCCCTTTCCTGCTTCACCGGCTCTGGCCGCCTCAATGGATGCATTCAGCGCCAATAAATTGGTCTTGGAGGTAATACCTTCGATGGTACCGGTCTCGTTCTTTACGTTCTGAAACTCTTCCTTAAATTCGCCTAATACAGTCTCAATTTCTGCGGAAAGAGCAGCCATCTTATCGGTGGTCTCCACCACCTCTGCCAGGTCTTCGGAGCTGATATGAGCATGATCCACGGAAGCCTCTATCAAGGTAACCACCTGATCCATCAGCTCTGCCACATTATTTACCTGGGTGTCGATGACATTACTCATCTCCATGGAGGACATGGTCCTGTCATTTAATACATCATTATCACTAGCCAGTGCATTCATATCCGTCACAACATTCTCTGCACCCATTCTATTCTCATCTGCAAGCTCGCGTACCACTGTAACGCCGTCCACCACTTCATTACTTGCTACCTTTACCTTCTCTACGGTCTGAACCACACGTGCCAGATTACTCTCAATAGATCCGGTCAACGCACCATCGGACGCTACCAGATGCTTAATCGCCATATTGGTACATGCGTAACAGCAAAGTACAATAGCAAACTGCAATGCACAATCCACACTGGATACAAACTCCATCATATCCTTTGCCCAACCCTTATACAAATTGCTGGTAATCAGAACAAACAAAGTAGCCCACATCATAATCCGGATCAACTTTGGATTCTTGTAAAGAATCAGAATGGATATTAACGGAAGGATAAATACATAGGACACCTCATCCAGGGCTGTCCAGGCAATAAACGCATAAAAGGTCAGGTAACCAATGCCCATAATCCACTTATAGCCCTTGAAATCCATGCCCTTTATCTTTAACAAAACACCCGCCACCAAATATTCTGCCCATCCAATAATAGAAAAGAGAATAAACAGATTTGTGTTGATTGCACCCTCACTCATCTTAACTCCGTAGTAAACAGAAACTATCAATAGAAGCACCAGCCACGTAGTTCCTGCCCGTCTATTTGCTTTTGCGTCAAAATACTTCTGGTCGTAACTCTGCATATGCTTTTCCTCCATACGGCTTTTTTTTAATTTTATCACATTTTAGTACAAAATGACTACATTATTCTTGTCCCTTTTACGCGCATTTAACATTTTTTGTCCATCCGGTCACAGTGTAATATGGCATTATGAATCTTATGCAGCAAGTACGCTGCCGGCAACGATAAAACCATGATTACCAGTACAAATAGCGCCACATTTCTGATATAATGCAGGCTGGGGCCCATATCAATAAAGGAATACCCAAACAACTCCACAAATAGCCCGTGTATCAGATAAAATTCCAAGGTTGTGGTACCCATAAATTGCAGTACCTTATTACCTATCCGTACCTTCATCCCCATTAAAAACACAAAGAATACAAATGCACAGGAGGTTGCCATCTGGGACAGCAGACATACCCATCTGCGAAGCACCTTGTAATCCGCATTAAAGTTCTCACCGTAATAGGAAAACACATTCTGGGTATAGACGGAAAAATCATAAAAAACAAAAATACCCGCACCGGCCAATATAAGATAAAGCAGATAATGCCTTTTGACATGTGTAACTACCCTATCTTCGTGGCGGGCAAAAAGCAGTCCGATACTAAAGAAATGCACCGAATTGTACCACCATTCACCCCTCATCCACCAATCGTTATGATCCACCATGGTACCTATCAGAGTATAAATAAATACCACCATGCAGGTAGCAAATACAGCCGTCTTTTCTTTACGGATATATTTAAATGACAGATAGAAACCCAGGTAGAAAATAGGCAGCGCAATTACAAACCATGCGTTGGGATTGCACAGTTGCAATCCGGACACGTAGTAAAATACCCGGGCAAGATCCATCTTTTCCCCCATGATAAAACGCACAACAAGGAAAATCAGTGCAGTAGAATAAAAGGCCAGTATTAACGGCAAAATTCGCCTTTTACAGAACCCCTGCAGATAATTTTCTTTTATTTTATAACTCTTGTACAGGCCATATCCGGAGCAAAACAGGAATATCCCTACCAAAAAATATCCAATCGGTACAAACAACTCCAACCCGGGCTTAATAAACCAGGGATTCAGCCATGGAGCACAGGTCTTTTGACCCGCATGATGGAGCATAATACAAATAGTACAGAAACCCTGCAATGCTTTGGTCTGGGATAATGATAAAAATCCTTCATTCCAGGTCCCCTGTTTATAAATCTTTACTCCCCAAAGTAAAACAACGGCCAATAGGGGATATATCAAATACACCAGTTTATCCATATCTTTACCTCCACATTACATGCTCTCTTTGGTATTTCACAAATTCATACTCGCATATTTATATTGTATCGGTACATCCATTTACCGTCAAGGCATGTACCTTTTAGGGCTCCCCCGTTCCTCCTCATGCTCCCATCTTGCCCAAAAATTCTTTACATGGAATAGGTTTTTTTATATACTGATACTGATTAATTTGTATTGAAAGAGGGGTGCATATGAAAAAAATCATCACCTATATCGTTGCGATTTTTGCTTTCATTCTTCTCATAGCTTATGAGGAAGGCGCCTTTGAGGATATTAGCCTCAATCCCAATGATTATGCCAGAATAACCGATGTAGACTACAAAGCGGTGGTGGTGGACGAGCCGGAGAGTGAAGGCTCCGTACTCATTACTGAGCGTATCACCTTTGATGTCCATGCTGCTTCCAGAAGCAATCCCTTCTGGGAATTATGGCGGGACCTGTCAGAGGATTATGTGGACGGCGTAAAGGTAGACTACACAGTACATTCCGTAAATCAAATTCTGGAGGACGGTACTGTCGTTCCCTGGGAGAGGAGTCCTCAACTCTACTGGGAGGATGAGGATTATGTACGGTCTAATTGGAGACTTGGTCCGGGCAAATGGTACCACAGTATGGGTCCCTATGACGAAGACTGGCGAAGATATGAATGTATTTTCTTCTACATAGATGGTGTATACCGAGAAGAAATGACCTTTGAGATTACATATGAGATGCACAATGCAGCCCTGCGCTACAATGACTGCTCAGATTTATATCTGGCCCTTTATTCCGGCGATACCTGTAAATATCTGGAGTCCTTCAAAGCACAGATACTCTTCCCCAATGATGATATGCCCGCCCCCGGCAATTATGAGGTGTATACCTACGGTACCAACTCCAACAGCTTCCCTGTAACAGAGTCTGACACCGCTAATCCGGGCTATTACACCTTTTCCTTTGAGCTGGATGAGGAAGACTTGCAGTTCAGACCTTACAATGAATATATTGAATTTGATTTGGTAGCATATGGAGAAGATAAGCATATTTTCACGGAATATGCACCGGACAATTACTACTCGTATGACGATGTACTGGATGAAATCTATGCGGAACAGCAAGCCTATGCACAAACCCCCGGCAATGCCCGTACCTATAAAATAGTTGTCCTATTGATTTGCATTGTTATCTCTGCTTATATTTTATTCCGCAATTTCACTGCAGGTAAACGTTTAGAAAAGAAACATACTTTCTTTCAACCTACCATTGATTACGACTATTATCGGGAGATTCCCGGCGATTTGGATCCGAAATTTGCTACTGCTCTTGTATTCTGTAAGCAAAGGGCACCCAAGGACGATTCGGGTATTTACTCTGCGTTGCTGATGAGCCTGGCCCGCAAAGAATACATTTCCTTCGAGGAAATGGTGGGCGATGATGTACGAATCCATATTAACCGCGATGCTCTGGCAGCCTCCACAGTCTCTTTTACAGGCCTGAACGCTATAGTAACCACAACACCCTCTACCTCAGAGGCTACCATGGACACAGAACCCACTGCCGCCCCCCTAAAGACCTACGAGCCCTTGACGCCCTGCGAAGAATATTACCTGAATCTACTGGTGCGTCATTCCATGGCAGGCTCTGTTTCCATGGATTATGTCCAGACCAGAGTCTCCTCCGATTATGAGGAAACCGCAGCCTTTGTAAAGAACATGGACCGCTCCATTGTAAATATTGGTATTAAGGAGGGCTACTTCCAAAAGGCTGATTACCTGCAACCCAAAAAGGAGATGCAATCAAGCGCCTTGGCAAACTTTATCTGGGGACTCATCATTCTCCTT
>JAFUKK010000094.1 GCA_017473665.1 Lachnospiraceae bacterium | reverse complement strand
CGTAATACTATGTCATTATGTATCTGCTGTTGCGCATCCATTTCAGGGAACGTCATGGGAAGAAATTCTTCTTCCGTAAGCTCCCATTTCAAAATACGATTTAGTTTAAAAATCCGAAAATCCTGCTTCAATCTGCAATAAGCTTTGATGTACCAGCTCTTAGATTTATAAAATAGTTTCAACGGCTGAATCACCCGCTCATCAACTGTTCCATAGTAGCCGGCATAAAAAATGGCAATGCATCTTCTGTGAATAATTGCATTCTTTATCATTTCAAATTTTGTGTTATCCCTTGGTTTATCTCCCCATCTGGATAAATCCACCTCAATCCAATCCACCGATTGTGTACGAAATACTGCCGAAAGTTTTTCCAGCATATCTTTTTTATATCTTTCTTCAACAACAGCCCATCCTTGCAATGCAGATAATATCTCTTGTTTTTCCTGTTCTGATATGATGGCTTTATTTAAAACAAAATCGCTCAACAAATAAATCCCACCGTTACGCCCCTTTTCAGTATAAACAGGAATACCTGCACTACTTAACGCATCCATATCCCGATAAATAGTTCTAACAGATACCTCGAACCTTTCTGCCAGCTCCGGAGCAGTTGTTGACCCTTTATCAAGCAGATAATATAAGATTTTAAACAAACGGCTTTCCTTCATTTCTCTTGCCTCCGAAGATATTATATCAAAGATAACCCGACAATATATGTCAGGTTATCTTTATTATATTCTTATAGGCCGATGATAGCAACCAAGAAAAAGCGGTAGGACCATTCATAATTGGCTGTACATATACCAAAAGAAATAGGCTCCAATACTTACAATGACGATTTATCCTTGACATTCCACATTGCCTGTTATATCATAATGAGGAAGAAGCGAGTTTTACGACCGTAAGGCTATTGCCTTGGCGGTTTACTTGTTTCTTTTTTTGTTCTCAATATATCATACAAATACAATTTTCCATCTCGTGCATGACGAATTAATAAGCGAACCGAAAAGATATTATATCTCTCCAGTACCGCAGTCTCACTATAAACCGGTAGTGCAAATCTGGCATCATAACGATACCATCCCCACTTTGCCCTATTGCCATGCTTTTTTTCGTAATCTTCCGAAATATTTCTATTCGTAGCTATCTGTATTAATTCTCCTATAGCTTGCGCCGCATTGGCTTTTGCCTTTGCATTGGTTCCTTTCAATGCTTTTGTGTCCTTAGAAAAACAAAATTCGTCCGGTAAATCTCTGCTAATATATATCCTTTCTGACGTTTCCAAAATTTCATAATAGTTTCCTATATACTCTTTTAAATAGCTCTCTACCTCTTTCCAAGCAATTCCGCGTCTTCCTTTAAAACGTATATCATTTACAATTACCAAATTTTTGCCATCGGCATCTTTAATAATTTCTATATTGCCTTTATTATTCTTTAAATCCATGTACTCTCAATTCCTTTCCTATCTTTATTACAATTGCACCCCTCTCCGGCGTCGTCATAACCACCGCGCCATCCCGGTTCAGCCGCTCCAATGTCTCCCCGTGGGGATGTCCATACACATTCCTTTCACCACAGGAAATCACTGCTATTTCCGCATCTATCCTTTGTAAAAATTCTTCTGAAGTACCGTTCTTAGACCCATGATGAGCCACTTTCAATACATCCACTTGTGTGATTCCATAATCAGCTAATACCTCCCGCAGTTGTACTTCCCCGGCTCCCTCCACATCACCGGTCAACAATACACGCAAGAGACTTTGCGTCTCTCCCACCACTTCCAGATAAAAGCATTGGGAAGCTTGATTTCCATCCTTGTAATCTTGACGGATTCCGGGATGGAGACATAATAATTTGATATTTTCTGCCTTTGCTATATCTCCTGCACTAACATACTCCACAGGACATCTTGCAGCAGCTAATATTTCACTCCATTCCTGCCCTATTTGCCCGGAAGATGCTTGCTTCCCAGTTCTCTCCGGCAAGAACAACTGCTTCACTATAATCCCCCATTCCTCCTGATTTTCCAGCAATTCCACGGCTCCATTACAATGATCACTGTCCGGATGAGACAAAAACAGCCCGTCTATTTCATTGATTCCATAGTATTTTAGATAAGGTTTCAGCACATACTGCCCCACCTTACTCTGGCTACTGCTGCCGCAGTCAAACAAATATACCTGACCGGATGCAGTTTCCACACAGATACAGTCGCCCTGTCCCACATCCAAAAAGGTGACACGATTCTCTCGGGGATGATAGCCCAGTAGGCAGATACCAAACATTAGTAAAACAATAAACAATAATCTGATATGACGCATCATTCCTCCTACAAGTAACACTTTCATTTTCTCCTGAAAACATAGCTTTCGGTTAGCAATGCGCGCTTTTTCCTGCACTCCTACAAGAATCCTGTCACAGTTTCGCTCTACCCAAGCGTGGACGCCCCTTCTCTTCCACCATACCAACAGTCCTAACACCAAGTAATACACCACCACAGTCCAGCCCTCCGGCCGCCCGGGGTTCCAAGTATGCCCCGGCCACTTTTGTGTCCATTGGCACAGATTCTCATACAACCGTAACAATTCTGTCTCCACTGGTACCAGAAATCCAAGTGCCGGTGTTGCCATGAGCCCACACCCTATTGCTACCAGCACGCTTAGGCTGGGGATAATCAGTAGATTCAATATCCAGCTATATACCGGCACCTCATAGTAATACCATAGCAGAATAGGCAACAATACCAGATTTACTGCCGTGCAGGAATAAAAAGAGTCCCTTACTCCCGCCAGATTCTTGCCCAGTATTTTCCACAGACGCACCATTCCCGGAGAAAACACCCTGCGCATTACCAGTCTCTTTTCCTCCCGCATCTTAAATACAGGGCATAATACACCGATCCCCAATACCGCTCCAAAAGACAGCAGAAAGCCTGCATCCTGCAGATACAATGGATGACTGATTACCATGATGACACCCACCAAACCCAAGGCTGTCAGCATATCATAGGTACGCCCTATTACCAGTCCCAGCATCCGTATCAAAAACATGGCAATGGCCCTTACCGCAGAAGTACTCATGCCGGTCATGATACCATATAATACCAATAGAATACTGCTGACCACACCGGATATGCCTATGGAGGCGCCCAACCTTCGTAGCAACTGATAGATGGACATGGCTATCAGCATCACGTGAAGACCTGAGATAGAAGCAATATGTAAAATACCTGCATTCCGATACACTTCCTTTAGTTCATCGTCCATAGCCTGCTTTTCTCCCAATAGAATGGTATTTAGCATAGATGCCTCCTTTGCCGGCAGTAACCTATAGATTCTGTCCGAACACTGCCGGCGCAATCGTCGTAGCCCTTCCAATAGCCCGGAATAGTCTACGGACTCCTGCAATACCTGACAATCCTTCAACTGTCCGCAAATATTTTGCCCTTCATAATAGTCCCGGGCATCAAACTGACCCGGATTACCTGCCCGGGAAAAGGGCACAAATTCCCCCGTGACCAGTACAGTACTGCCCAACTTCGGTTGCTCTCCGTGCTCTTGCTGAGAATATTCACATTTAACTTTGATTTTCTTGGGAATGGTAAAAGATGCGGAAGAACTGGCCGGAATGGCCTGATACTCTTCCTGCTGCTCCATGGCAGCTTCCATTATTGCTAGTGATTCTACATAAATAAACTGCGGGTCCTTCTCACAGACCCGTCCCTGTATAAGAGGCACTTCCTCCCGTAGCAGAAGCTGCCCCACCTGCCCAACCGGCTCTCTTCCATCCGGAAAGATGTTCAGCCCACATCCCATCCGGATGCAGGCCGTGGCCAGTAGGCAAAAGACAAACAAAGGTCTCCTCATTCATCCTCCTATTTTTCACTTTCCTGTTTGGTAGTCGCCTGCTGTTCCTGTTGCTCCTTGTACTCCTGTTCCTTCAGCAAACTATTTTCCAGTGTATCCACAATGTCCAAATTCCGCTCATAAATAGATTGGCTAAAAGTATTGGGTATCTGACCATCTACCAAAATCTGCACCTTATTGATATTACTCAATTCCACCAGAGAATTAACAATAGAGTAAATAGCCAGTTCCTTGGATACATTGTTTACCGCATTCAAAAAACTACCGGATAAATTTACATAACAAATACCGTCTTTCGTGGTCACATTAATAATCTCCGTAGACGGATTAATCGTAGGATACAGGCCTGCCACCTGCCCACTGGGACCATTAATCAATTCCTGCACAATAAAACGCTCCATGGAGGTGGTAGTCAAATACATCTTTTCCCGGTACGCAGCAATCAGGTGGCTCCCGTCCCAGCCGGCAAAATAAAGCTTTACCTTAGCCTGCTCATAGGTATTAATCTCATTACCGTCATTATCAATAAACTGGTCTGCCTTCATCCACCCCACCGGGGCACCTATACTATCCAACAATGACTCTCCCTCTACAGAGATACCCACATATCTTACCGATGGTAGCTGTGTCAGGGTCCGTACCAATGCAGCACGTATCAGCACCTCTGTGGTAGGACTTAATTTCTTATATGCGCCGCTAACTGTCAGCAGACACTTACCCTCTTCCAGGGAAAAACTCTGTAATTCAAACCCCATGGACAAAGGTGCCTTATACTCTAATTTATCCGGAACTGCCGACAGACAAGCTATCAATTCCCGAAGTACTCCCATATCATCCTGGCTGGTCACTGAGTACTTACGGGATTCCACCTTAGTCTCCGCATTATTCACATAGTAAATATTATAAACATTCTCTCCCTGCGGCTCTTCCTCTCCACAACCTGTGAGAAACCAGCACATACCCAGTGCCAGTAATAGTAATCGTAATTTCTTCATTATGCTCCTTTTGACATTCCGCTCTAGCCTGTCACATGATTGAGTGGAATCTTCACCCAAAAGCTGGTACCTTCGCCTTCCCGACTACTCACCATAATAGATCCCCTATGCATCAACACAGCACTCTTGGTGATTGCCAAGCCCAGACCGGTACCACCGATTTCACGGGAATGGGACTTGTCTACACGATAAAAACGCTCATAGATATGGGGAAGGGATTCCTCCGGTATACCGGGACCGGAATCCGATACCTCCAAGGTAAAATATTGATGGTCTGCATTCAACACTACCTTAACCCATCCCTGTTCTTCATTATATTTAATGGCATTTTCCACTAAATTTGTGACCACCAGGGACATCTTGACCTCATCTACTTCAGCAATCACCTGACGGTCGCTTTCAAATACCACCTCAATATTCTTTTTACGGGCCAGAGGGCGGAGCCGCTTCAATATCAGCTCCACCAAATCGTTCATACTGATGGTAGCAATGTTCAGCTCCTGTACCTTCTTGTCCAATTTTACCAATGCCAGTAAATCCGTAATAATCTGATTTTCTCTATCAATCTCAGAAACCATATCCTCCATAAATTCCCGATAGATTTCCACCGGTAGATTATCCTGGGCCAGCAATGAATCTGCCAACACCTTCAATGAAGCCATAGGCGTCTTTAATTCATGGGAAACATTGGCCACAAACTCCTGTCTGCTGTTATCCAATGTACGCATTCGTTCCAGTACCTGATTAAATGCCTCCACAATGTGTACGGTCTCAACGTATTCAGTCACAGCAATACTCTCATCCGAATAGCCGGCCTTTACTTCATGAATAGCATCCGTCACCCGCTGAAAGGGCTGTACCAGCCACTTGGATATGGCAAATGCCAGGAAAACAATGGCGATAATCATCAGTGCCTCTAAAATAAGCGCCTTGCGATTCAGCAGCTCCATAGTAGACACAATAGAATCATCAGAAATACTGGTCAACATAACCCCCTGTACCACAGGCGTAACATTAGCGCTGTTATCTGCATTTCTGTCTGTGGTGCTTACAATAGGTGTGGTCATCTCTATGTAGCCGTGTTCCGCATCGTAACGGGAAGTGCTCTGTCCCTTAAAGCATTTGATTACCGCCTCGGAAATCAATATCTTGCCTTCACTGATTCCATAAGTATCTTTGATTACTTTACAGTTACTGCCAATTATAATCACCCGGCCCTCATAGAGATTGGACAACATCTCCAGCTCCGCCTCTATGACCTCCTCAGAAACACTGTACTGCTGGTCAGACGAATTATAACTGGCCAAATAATTATTACTGATCAGATGATTGGCCACTATTAAAAGCTGATTCTGCACCGTAGAAATACGTTGCTCCACAGCCCGTTGCTCATAACTCTCCATAATAGCCTGTCCCACCAAAAAGCTGGGAATAATACCGATTACTATGAACAATACAAAAATCTGACTCCTAAGACTGCGTAAGCCTCTCAGGTGCCTTTGTATTTCACTAAAAACTTTTTTCATGGATGCTTCGCCCCTGTTACTGATTCAAGAAATAGTAGCCCACTCCCCATTTGGTATGTACATACTTAGGTTCACTGGGATTGGCTTCAATCTTTTCTCTCAAACGACGGATATGTACATCTACGGTACGCACATCACCGGGATAGTCCTCTCCCCACACCAGCTTTAGCAAGCTCTCTCTACCATAAACTTTATTGGGATTTAGCATCAACAGCTCCAACACCTCAAACTCCTTGGCAGTCAGTCCTACCTCACGGTCCTCAATATAAGCCCGCTTACCATCACGGTCCAGACGCATATCTCCGCTGATTACATCCCGGGACGCCTCCCTCTTGGCATTCTTTACATCCACACGCCGGAATATAGCCTTAATACGAGCCTTTACCTCCAGAATATTAAAGGGCTTTGTAATATAATCATCTGCACCGTATTCCAGTCCCAAAATCTTATCCATATCTTCGCCCTTTGCAGTCAGCATGATAATGGGTACCTGGGAAAACTCTCTAATCTGCTGACATACTTCATAGCCGGTGAATTTGGGCAACATTACATCCAACAAAATAATATCATATTCCTTTTGACCGACCATATCCAACGCTTCCTGACCGTCATAAGCCACATCCACTTCCATTCCATCCTGTTCCAGGCTAAAACGGATCCCCTTTACGATTAACTTTTCATCATCTACTACCAAAACCTTCCTGCCCTTCATAGATATCCCTTTCTATTGTCTCACTGTGATTTTATCTGCCAATTTGTCATAAATACTTCCGGTAATGCATTCCACCTTTTGTAGTTCCTCCACAGAAGAAAAAGGCCCCTGCTCCCGACGATAAGCAATAATATCCGCAGCTCTGCTCTCACCGATGCCCGGCAAGGTACACAACTGTGATATATCTGCCGTATTAATATCTACCAGTCCGCTACGAACCAGTTCCTCCTGCCTTTTCAGCTCATCCGCCTCCCGGGCAGTGGGAAAGCACAGCTTTTCCCCATCCACCAAAAGCCTGGCCAGATTCAGATACTCTCTGTCTGCCTCCGGGGCAAAACCTCCTGCTGCCTCCAGCGCATCCTCCACCCGACTGCCCGCAGGTAATTCCACCACACAATCGTTAACCACCGCTCCGCAGACAAAGACTTTTATACACTCTTCCTCCGTGGGCAATAAGGTCTGCTCCCATTGCAATGTCTCCTTGGAAAACACCGGTGTCTCCGCTGAAACCGGCGTCTCTTGCCCCATACCACAGCCGGTACAGCACAGCATAATAACAAATCCCGCACCAATGGCCGGATGTATTCTTTTTTGATTCATAGTTCCTCCATCTCCGGCTCATGCCGGACAAAAGAGGAATTGCCTCCTATGCTCTGAAAACATTGTAAATGACTTGTTTCCAAATGACAAGATGCTTTTGCAAATCACTTCCACTTAAACAAAACGATACCGGCTACCGCAATCAACATCCCCAGCGCCTTGCGCCATTGCCAAGGCTGCTTTTCCACACCAAAAAGGCCAAATAATTCAATAGCATAAGCCACTGCCAATTGTGCCACCACAATCAATAGTACTGCTTTGGCCGGTCCCAGCAGCTCCATGGATTTAATTACCGTATAAGTAATAAATGCACCTATCACACCGCCCAACAACATATATTTGGGCTCCACCTTGAACACTGCCAGCAGCGAACTCCTGTCCGTAACAGCCCAGGCAGCCACACATACCGCCAAAGCCGTCAATTGCACAAAGGCACTGGCACTCCAAATACCGGACGCCTTGGTCACCTGGGTATTGAAAACACCTTGAATACTCATTAATGCACCGGAAATCATTGCAATCAAAAAACCAATCATAAGTCTCCTCCACCTATTTTATCAGTAGTAGAATACCCATAATTGGTTTTAATATTCTCATGTATTATTGGGATACCTGACAGGAAATCTGGTCATTTAATTCCTGCAAAAGTACCTCAATATTGCCACCGTTCCACACCTGCGAAAACAGTACCTCAGCCTGCATCCAGAAATTACCTGTGGACATCATCTTGGGCAAGGATATGCTATCCTCATATTCCTGCATAAACACCTGTAATATTTCATTGTCCTTGTCTGCATGGCGGTTGGCCGCAGGCTTACCGCTTCTGTCATACAGTTCATCCGCAAAGTCTCCTGCCATATACGCAGCAAATTTATTGGCCAATTCCTTCTTGGTAGAATAACCGTTTACCACCACAGCATTGGTCAGGGAAAGAGAACGACTGGCTAATTTTTCTGAAATGTCCGGCATCTGTGTTGCACCATACTCATAGGGGAAGCTTCCTTCCTCCCGTGCCAGACGAATCCGCTCTATAATATCCGTAGTGGCTATCGTATATACTATTTTACCATCCAAAAAATCCTGTACCACAGAATCATAGGAAACCCTATCCGCTTCTATGGAAAAGAACTGGTTCAACTGCTTGTAAGTCTCCAGACACTGCTTTACTTTATTATTATTAATATAAATCTGGCTCTTCTGGTCACCGGCATCTCCACCTACCACCATATAATTACCTACTGCCCAGTAATTATAAAAAATATCGGTCACATCCCATTTCATAATACCTTCCACGGTATCCGGCGCATCATAGCTGTCTGCAATCTCCAGTACCGTATCAATGGTATCCGGAATACTGCGCAGCTGATATTCTTTTATCTTTTGCTGTAACAATATGGACTCATCAATGGGCTTGTCCCCATTGGCGGTAGTCTCCTGTACCGGCACCTCATGTTCCTCCATAACAGCAGAATCTCCGGTATCATCCGCACTGTTCCCCATGGCCTTAGCAGCCTGCTGCTGTACCCATTCCTGAATATAAGTATCATTATAAATCAACACACTGGTATTATAAAAAAGAGGGTACGCCACCTGCATTCCCTGGTAACTGGTAGCATCCAGTGCCGCCTTGGGGAAATTTTCCAAGGTGCACAACCCTTGCGTATCCCTGATTTCCGAAGCCAACCCAGCCAGATATGCCTTTTCCAGGTAATCATTGCTGAGAAGGAACACATCGGGAACACTTTCAGGTGACAGGGATGCTTGATTAATCGCCTCCAAATAGGCACTATCATCTGTAAGCATGGGAATCACTCGCACCCCCTCCTGCTCACCGAAGGATACTGCTGCCATATTGATATAATTGGACATACTCTCATCAGAATACCAGCAGTAGATGGTCTCTTTTTCACTGAGCCAGGAGATTTGCTCCTCCAGGCTACCCAGAGCACCTATTTCCCGGGTACTTCCGTATAAGACAGCAGCAGTCATGGCGACCACGGCTGCTACTGCAAATAGTCTTTTCTTTAAATGCATACGCTAAAAACTTCCTCCAAAATGGAAACCATCTCATCCACATGCTCCTTGGAGATAATCAAGGGAGGAACCATACGAAGCACATTGCCGCCGGCACTGATTACCACCAGTCCTTTCTCAAGTGCCTTCTGGGTTACCTCACCTACAGGACAGGTCAGTACCAGTCCCTGCATCAGACCCACACCTCTGCGTTCTACCACGCAAGAGTATTTCTCCACCAGTTCTTCCAGCTTCTGTTCCAGATAAGGAGCAATTTCTCTCACATGTTCTATTATATGTTCCTGTTCAAATAAATCAAGAACTTTTTCCACCGCTGCTGCTGCAAAAGGGTTTCCACCATAGGTAGTACCATGGTCTCCGGGCACTAAGGACTGCTCTGCCACCTTCTCAGTCATCAGGAAGGCACCTACGGGTACACCACAACCCAGAGCCTTAGCAGAGGTCATAATATCAGGCTTTACACCATACTGCTGCCATGCATACATATAACCGGTACGGCCCATACCACACTGTACCTCATCAAAAATCCGCAAAATCTCCTTTTCGTCACACAGGGCACGCACTTTTTTAAGGAAATCCTCTGTAGCAGGAACCATACCGCCCTCACCCTGTACCGGCTCCAGCATAATGGCACAGGTCTTATCATTTACCTGAGCAAGCACACTATCAAAATCATTTAAATCCGCAAAACGGACATTGCCAATGAGGGGCTCAAAGGGCTCACGGTACTTGGGAGTACCGGTCACTGCCAGGGCACCCATGGTACGTCCATGGAAGGAATGATTCATGGCAATAATCTCCTGATCATTCTTCCCCGTTTTCAGCCATGCATACTTCAAAGCAGCCTTCATGGCACCTTCCATTGCCTCTGCACCGGAGTTGGTAAAAAATACACGATCCATACCGGATGCCTTCTTGATCTTCCTTGCCGCTTCAATAGCAGGTACATTATAATAATAATTAGAGGTATGAATCAGCTTGTCTATCTGATCCT
>JAFUKK010000093.1 GCA_017473665.1 Lachnospiraceae bacterium | reverse complement strand
TGGATGAAATCAAAGAGCTCATCAATGAGAATGTGGTCGGTTTCATAGATACCATGTTAAATGAGAGATTGCTTGGTGTATTGTCCACTAAGGAAAATGTAAATCTGGAGACTCTTGGCTTTGAGAGTCAGGATATTCGCAAGTTTCAGGCGATTATCACACCTATTGAGATTGCAGCAGAGAGATTGGGTACATTGTTCATTTACAAATGTAATGAACAGTATGATATTAACGATATTATCCTCTGTGAATATGGTACCACTGTTGTGGGACTGGAGATGTTGCGTGCAGTTAATGAGGAAAGTGCTGAGGAGAGCCGCAAGGTAGCGGTAGTAAAATCAGCTATCAGCACATTATCATTTTCGTAGATGGAAGCCATCACCCATATTTTTGATGAGTTGAACGGAATGGAGGGTAGTTTGGTAGCCTCCAAGATTGCAGACCGGGTGGGAATTACCCGTTCCGTGATTGTAAACGCCCTGCGTAAGTTTGAAAGTGCAGGAGTTATTGAGTCCCGTTCTTCCGGCATGAAAGGTACTTATATAAAGGTGCTGAATGATGTGGTGTTTGACGAGATTGTTGAATTGAAGCGACAGAACCAGAGAAATTAATAGGTAAATGGATTTCATGATGATAAAAGGATTTATTGTATCTACAATAGGTCCTTTTTGTTTTTATCGCAGAACTACCATATTTATTCAATGTTGTTCCTAAAATACAATATAAGGTGTTTTTTTGTCGAAAAGAGGTTGTGTTTTTGGGAGAATAAATTATAATAGAATAGAGTGGGTGTAGTGTCGCCCGGAAAGAGAGGTTTCCATGATTAATACCAATGCGTATTCATACATAAATGTGCTGGACAAAGCGGCAGATGCCAGTTGGATGAGAAATGAAGCGATAGCGAATAATATTGCCAATGCTACCACTCCCGGATATAAGCGTCAGGATGTGGCTTTTGAAACGGAACTTGCAAAGGCACTGGGCAGTAATCGTTATGTTTCCATGGATGACAAGGTGAACAGATTGACTACGGACAGATTGCAGGCCCGGACCTACACGGACTATGCAGGATATTCCTACCGTCTGGATGGTAATAATGTGGATATTGAAAATGAAAATGTATATCTTGCAGAGAACCAGTTGAAGTACCAGGGACTGATGAGCAGTATTCAGCAGGAGTTTACAAATCTGCAGTCTGTAATGAAGTAGAATAGGAGGATAATCATATGAGTATGTTTTCTTCTTTTGATGTAAATGCATCCGGTATGACTGCCCAGCGGTTACGTATGGATGTTATCAGTGAAAATGTGGCAAATGCCAATACTACCCGTACCAATGATGGCACCCCCTATCGACGTAAGGTAGTGACTTTTTCCGAAAAGGCAGATACAGGTATTGGTTCTTTTAGCAGAGTACTGGGGAATGTTTCTTCCAGCTACGGCATTGGTAAGGGCGTAAAGGTGAGCAATATCAGTGAGGACCATACGACTGAGATGAAGATGGTATATGATCCGGCCCATCCGGATGCGGATGAGAATGGTTATGTGACTTATCCCAATGTGAATATTGTTACAGAGATGACCAATCTGATTGATGCCAGCAGAGCGTATGAAGCCAATGCTACGGCTTTCAATGCCAGCAAGTCCATCGCGCTGAAAGGATTGGAAATCAGATAAGTGACGGGGATATTGTGTAATACTTAAGGTGAGATATCTATTGGGAAGGTGAGAATATGGACTTATCGGCAATCAGTGCGCTCAGTGGCGTAAATAATTTAAACAATATTAGTGGAGTAAATAATATCAGTGGTCTGACCGGGGCCAACAGTCTGAGCGACTTGGGCAGCATTTCCACACTTTCTTCCCTGACCGGAAGTCTGGCACCCAAGACAGGGGAAGCCAACGGCACGATGTTTGATGCCCTGTTAAATACTGCTATCGATAATATTAAGACAACCAATTCCTATTTGTCCGATGCGGAGAATGAGGAGATTAAATTTGCATTGGGTGAGACGGAGAATACCCATGATTTGACGATTGCACTGCAGAAGGCGTCTACCGCATTGCAATATACGGTAGCGGTTAGGGACAAGTTGTTAGAAGCCTATCGTGAGTTGATGCAGATTCAGATATAATGTTACTAAGGGAGAAAAACCATGGTTGAAAAACTGAAAGAGATTCCCCAGAAGGTGTTGGAATGGTGGAATCGGTTTACATCTAAACAGAAGACAATCATCGTGGGTATTGCGGCCACGGTTATTTTTGCGTTGGCAATTTTGATATATACCACCAGCAAACCTCAATATAAGGATTTGATTACCTGTGAGAATACGGCACAGGCTTCTGAGATTGTGTCCGTATTGGAGGGAGCTACCATTGATCATATTGTGTCTTCGGATGGGTTAAAGATTCAGGTAGAAGTAAGCCAGGAATCCGTTGCCAGACTGGCACTGGGTTCTGCAGGGTACGTGCCTGATGAGTATGCACCGGAGGATGCATTAGGTGGGGGTATTTCCAGTACTTCTGCTGACAAGGAAAAACTTTGGGGTGTATATCTGGAGAAGCAGTTGGAGAGAGACTTGGCAGCCCTGTCCAATGTAAAGAGTGCCCAGGTGCGTTTTCATATCCCGGATCAGAATGGTACCCTTTTGGCTACCAAAGAGGAATCTTCCGCATATATTCAGTTGGAACTGGACGGTACTTTTACTTCAGCCAATGCAGCTAATGTGGCAAAGGCTGTGGCAGCTTTTCTGGGTAATGATACTACTGCCAATATTACGATTATTGACTCTGACTCCAATTTGCTCTTTGCAGGCGGAGATGATTATTCCGTGGCGGGTATTGCGAATTCCATGCAGGAGTTGCAGACCCAGGCCCAGACCACTGTAGAGAATCAGGTAAAGCGTGTACTTTTGGGTACCAATCAGTGTAGCAATGTGGCTGTCACCAGCCATTTAAATATGGACTATGCCAAGTATACGGAGACGGTAAAGGAATATTATGCCAATGATGACAGAACAGAGGGTATGAAAGCTCATGAGGAGCGTTACGAGTCTGAAAATACCAATGGCACCGAGGGCATTCCGGGTACAGATTCCAATGGTGAGGCAGGTAATATTACATATGTGAGCCCCGATTATGCCAATTCCGAGTC
>JAFUKK010000092.1 GCA_017473665.1 Lachnospiraceae bacterium | reverse complement strand
CAAGAAAGCTTTTGCGCCCAATACATTCTGCCAGCTCAAAGCCGAATCGCCATGCTTCACTACCAATTCGTAGACACCCGGTTCTTTTCCTTCAGTGGTAAAATCACTTCCATCCAGATCTGTCAGAACAAATTTCACCTCTTGCCCCTCTCCCAAAGAGACCATATAATCCCAGCCAATGAAACCTTTGTCATAGCACCGTGCAAACTGAACATATAAGTAAGCGTACTGTCCATCAACAAACAAACTCACCTTGTGACGGACATTGGCATCATAAGTATTCTGAGGGCAGGTATACCCCTGCAAGCCATCGTCCCCCACAGACCACACGCCGGTAAACCAACACTCTTCAGAATTGTCCCAATTATACTCCCAAGAATAGGGCTTATCGCTCCAATCCTCATAACTACCATCAATTATAATCGCCGGTTCTTCACGGTAGGCAGACAAACCAAAGGCGCCTGCTTCATTCACATCGCTTTCTTCCAGCAGTTGTTCTCCTACCGGCTCCTGCCCCAAACTGATCACCAGATTAACGCTCCCGGCCACATCAACAGATACCGTACCACTTACAGATTGCTGTAATACAACATCTGCAGCTATGCTGTCGCTATACTGATAAGTCTTGATAATCTCTATTTGTTCATTCCCGGGAAGTACTACTGCTTTCAGCACTGTCTCAGCCTCTACGGCAGACATACCCTTTGTATCAGGCAGCTCAACTGTATCTGTCAAAACATTAGTCAATTCCGATGCCTGTACCTGCATACACGGCATGCCCATGCATATGATTGTCATTAAGATTCCCAGCCACAAAAACTTAGCCTTCATATTACTCATCCTCTCTTTTGACTCTTATCATACACCCCCAAAAGACAATGAACCCTATAATACCCAGACCGGACACAATGCTCCCCAGCAATTGTCCGGTGTATTTCACACGAAAAACTGTCGTCCCCTTATCTACATACAGTAAATGATTTCGGGACTGTTTATTGGCTCCTTCCGCAGGCACAAAGCAATCCAAATCCGCCACTCCCGCATTCACCCGGTCCGCTTCCGAAATAATGGTAAGTCTCTCGGGCTCATAAATCACTTGTACAGGAACCAAAGTACTTTCACAAATCTGTTCCGGCACTTCATCAAAGACCTCATTCAGATAAGTTAAGAGCTCTCCCATACCGGACTCAATATAATAATAAACTGTATTGAATCCCATAAAATAGATATTTGGATGCCCCTTTCTACCCAAATAATCCAAATCTGTCTTGCTGTCATAATAACTGCTCTTCAGACTCTCATCCAAACCTGAAAGGTACACCGTATTCCAAGTCTCATATCCGGCCACCTTGAAATCCAACTTAAACTGGGAACCATTGTCCGTGGACAATACAGGGAATCTTTCCGTAAATGCCACATACTGTGCGTAAACATCCATAAACTCCGCTTTTCCGTGCAATCTGTTTATGGGAATCGACTGCATATCTATATATATCTTTACTCCTGCATCAGCAACCCTTTTCAGTAATGCCTCCGCTTCTTCTTTATCACGATATGTAAATCCTGCCAGATACAATTTCTCATAAGAAATTAATTCTTCATAGCTGTAATCTTCCAGCACATAACTATCGCCATATCCAAACTGCGGATATAGGTAGCAGATAACACCTGCATATTCACCAATGGCCAAATTATCGTAATGCTTTATTATTCCAAAGGTACCGGGGCTGTCTATATGATACAACCACACCCGGTCATTCTCATCCATCAACCGATAACCTACTGCTTCAGCTGCCACTTGCAGATTATCCGCCTTTTCTTCCGGAATCAGTTCTTTGTACACCAAAACGGTATCATCCCCCAATTCCAACAGCCGATCAAATGCATATGCATAATATCCCCAGCCCAAAGCTTCATTTATACTCACAATATTTTCCATGGTACGGGCACCCTGGTAGGCCCAACCAAAGCTATATTGAACGCTGTCATCATCCATGTCTTTGCTCAGATAATAGCTGGGTATGGACCCCCATAAACTATTATCCAAAATACCCAATCTGTTCTCCGTCATCATCATTGCTTCTTCCAGAAGATACTGGGACATCTCTTCTTCCAGAAGGACTTCAATAGGATATTCCTGGACATCTCCCATAAAACGAGAGGTGGGAATGAAATCCAATAGCATTACTATGCTAAATACTCTTATAGCAGAACGCTTCAGTTTTTTCCACACCAGCAACGATATAAAAAAAGTGCACATAGCCATCGGAACAAATCTTTGCATCCAAAAAACCTGACTCATAGGTAGTAGCTTTACCACTGTAGAAACGGTAGTAGTTGTACACAAAAAGATGAAAAGCGCTGTAATAAATCCGGCACCATTTTTTCTATTTGCCGCAATAATCCCCAGTAAAATAATGCAAAAATAGGACAGGCCAAAATAGAACTGGGAACTATCACTATAACGTATAAACGGATTCAACGACAGTACCGCTTCCTGTGCCCATTGATTAATTGTAGCTACGGACGCTTCTGAATTTTGGGAAATGATACCACCGCCTGTCAATCCGGGCAGTAAAGCGATACCCGTTGTCATATATGCCAATACCAAATCCACTGTCACCCATATCAGCGGTTTCCATTCCCGATTCATTATTCCATATATGGCTGCGAAGATAAAGATGGAAATACCTGTCATTGCTGCTATCATATAATGACTCATGGTGATAGCAATCATAATAATCCCCAAGCCTATCAACGCTTTTTTCTCTTTATAATGAATTACTTTCCATACAAAGTAAAAGGTCATGGGAAGCAATGCATTTATAAAAATACGGGGAATATTACCCTCCGCAAAGAAAATACGCATAATATCCGGGCAGAAAAAATAAAGATTTCCTACCAGAAAAGCCATACCAAACCGTTCTTCTGCATTACCAAAGAAGAACCAACCTATCATGGTAATCAAATAGCTCAGCCCGGCAAAAAGATAAAATGCATTTAATACATTTCCACCGGTAATAAATTGCAAAAACGCCATAACATAATAGGAAAGAGGAGGCCAATAACGAAAAATCTCCATTCCGTTATACCAATATTCCGTGTAGTTTGGATACCAGTCCCCTTTTAGAATCGACTCATAGAGATAATTTGCTTTAAACATATGGCCAAAAGTATCCGTGTCAATCCCTCTGGGATAACTGGTGGTGGCGTATAAATATGCACCAAAACAAAACGCCAGCATGACACTTCCCCAAATATATATAGCAATCTTTGCTTGATTATATTTCTTTTCTTTGTCTAACATTCCATTAAATCCCAAAAACAAAATGTGAGTGTAGCATAATAGCTACACCCCCTATATTGCTGTTACTGTTTAATACGATTACTTACAGTTCATCTGCATCAGATGTTACACACTCCTCTGCTTCAGCAACCTCCTGCTCAGACTGTACTGCTTCCGCCTCAGCGATATCGATTAACTCATCTACATCACTTTCGAAATCCTCTGCCAGCTCCTCAATACCGTCAATCTCATTTACAATATCTGTACTAAGAGAGGTATTGCGGTATCTCTTCATACCGGTACCTGCAGGAATCAGTTTACCGATAATAACATTTTCCTTCAGACCTACCAAGGGATCAATCTTACCCTTGATAGCTGCATCAGTCAGTACCTTAGTAGTCTCCTGGAAGGATGCTGCGGATAAGAAGGAATTGGTAGCCAGCGCTGCCTTGGTAATACCCAGCATTACCTGCTTACCCTCTGCGGGCTGCTTGCCTGCAGCAATTAACTCTTCATTCAAATCCTCATACTCCAGAACATCTACCAGTGTACCGGGTAAGAATCCGGAATCACCGTGATTCTCGATGCGAATCTTCTTCAGCATCTGACGAACAATCACCTCAATGTGCTTATCTGCGATATCTACACCCTGCAGACGGTATACACGCTGAACCTCGCGGAGCATGTAATCCTGCACTGCACGGATACCCTTAATCTTTAATAAATCATGAGGATTTACACTACCTTCGGTCAGTTCATCACCGGCCTCCAGCATCTGTCCGTCTGTAATCTTTACACGGGAGCCGTAAGGAATCAGGTATGCCTTGTTTTCACCGGTCTCCTGATTGGTCACTACGACCTCACGTTTCTTCTTAGTCTCGCGAATCTCAGCCTTGCCGCCGAACTCTGCGATGATTGCAAGTCCCTTAGGCTTTCTAGCCTCGAAAAGCTCCTCTACACGGGGAAGACCCTGAGTAATATCATCACCCGCAACACCACCGGTGTGGAAGGTTCTCATGGTCAGCTGTGTACCGGGCTCACCGATAGACTGAGCTGCAATAATACCTACTGCCTCACCCACCTGAACTGCTTCACCGGTTGCCATGTTGGCACCGTAACATTTTGCACAGATACCGATGTGGGAACGACAGGTTAAGATGGTACGAATCTTTACTTCCTCAATGGGCTCACCCTTCTCATTTACCCCTATGCTGAGAATCTTCGCCGCTCTGCTGGGAGTAATCATATGATTGTGTTTTACAATCATATTGCCATCTTTATCAAAAATATCCTCGCAGGAATATCTTCCTGTGATTCTATCCTTTAAGCTTTCGATGGTTTCCTTTCCATCCATAAATGCCTTAACAACCATACCGGGAATCTCGGTTCTGGAAGTAGCACAATCTACCTCACGGATAATCAACTCCTGAGATACGTCAACCATTCGACGGGTCAAATAACCGGAGTCCGCTGTACGCAGAGCGGTATCGGACAGACCCTTACGAGCACCATGTGCGGACATGAAGTACTCCAATACGTCCAGACCCTCACGGAAATTGGACTTAATGGGCAACTCGATGGTTCTACCGGTTGTATCTGCCATCAGACCACGCATACCGGCCAGCTGCTTAATCTGCTGATTGGAACCACGTGCACCGGAGTCAGCCATCATAAAGATATTGTTGTACTTATCCAGACCTGCCAACAGTACCTCAGTCAACTCCTTATCGGTCTCGTTCCAGGTTTCTACAACTGCACGATATCTCTCTTCCTCAGTAATCAGACCACGTCTGAAGTTTGCGGAAATCTTATCTACAGTAGCCTGTGCTGCTGCCAGCATCTCAGGCTTCTTTGCAGGAACGGTCATATCGGAAATAGATACGGTCATAGCTGCTCTGGTAGAGTACTTGTAACCGATGGACTTCACGTCATCCAGTACCTCTGCTGTCTTGGAGGCACCATGGTTATTGATAACCTTCTCCAGAATCTGCTTCAAGCCCTTCT
>JAFUKK010000091.1 GCA_017473665.1 Lachnospiraceae bacterium | reverse complement strand
TCTAATTTTATGCAGCGTTCCTTTGGTGAAAGGATTGCCATGAATTCTCCTATTCAGGGAAGTGCAGCGGATATTATCAAGATAGCGATGATACGGGTATGGGAGGCACTACGCAGTGCCGGATTAAAATCCCGACTGATATTGCAGGTGCATGATGAGTTGCTGATTGAGACAGCTTTGGAGGAAGTGGCGCAGGTACAGGAGATTCTGGAGAGTAATATGAAAGCTGCAGCGGATTTGGCTGTGGCACTTTCTGTGGATTTGCATACGGGAGATACCTGGTATGATGCTAAGTAGGAAGGAAGACCAATGAGATTTATAGGGATTACCGGTGGCGTGGGTGCCGGAAAAACCGAGATTTGAATTTTATCAGAAAACATTATAAGTGTGAGATTTACCTGGCGGATGAAGTGGCCCATCTGGTAAAGGAACCGGGGACAAGGTGTTATGATGAACTGGTGACACTTATGGGCCGGGGGATTTTGCAGGAAAATGGTTTTATAGATAAGGCCAAGATGGCCCGACGGATATTTGAAGATGAGCAGTTGCTGGAACAGGTCAATGCCATCGTTCATCCGGCGGTACAGGTGTATCTGATGGAACGTCTGAAAGAAGCTGGTGACAATCCCCGGGTGGAGCTGTTTTTTGTAGAGGCGGCACTTCTCATTGAGGCGGGGTATGAGGACTTGGTAGATGAGTTGTGGTATGTTTACGCTGATGCGGAAGTACGCAGGAGACGGTTGCGTGCATCCAGAGGTTATTCTGAGGAGAAAATCACGGCAATCATGGACAGTCAGCTATCGGAAGAGGAGTTTCGGGCCCACTGTGATTTTGTAATAGATAATAGCGGTACATTAGAAGAAAGTATGAAGCAGATTAAGGACAAACTGGAGGCTTATACATGGCAGGAGTAAGAGAAAATCAAGGACAGATGGTATTTGGCTTGGATATCGGTACCAGAAGTATTGTGGGAACAGTGGGATATCTGGAGGGTGTAAAGTTTCATGTGGTGGCACAGTGTGTGAAGGAGCATGAGACCAGAGCCATGCTGGATGGACAGATCCATGATATTGGTAAGGTGGGAGAAACCATTGCGGCAGTAAAAGCTGAATTGGAATATCGCCCAAACCGTAACCTTACAGAGGTGTGTATTGCGGCGGCAGGACGTGTACTAAAAACGGTTACTACAGCAGTAGAGCAGGTCTTTGATTCTGAAAGGGAGATTGGCTCGGATGATATATATGCACTGGCTATGGCTGGCGTGGAAAAGGCTTACATGGAATTCCAGGAGCATAATGATACGGAATTAAAGTTTTATTGTGTGGGATATACTCCTATTCGATTTTATATGAATGGATATCAGATTTCCAATCTGGAAGGTCATAAGGCAAAGCAGATTGGTATTGAGCTTATTGCTACTTTCCTGCCGGACGATGTGGTAGATGGATTGTACAAGGCTGTGGAATTGGCAGATTTACATGTGGCAAACCTGACTCTGGAGCCTATAGCAGCTATTCAGGTGGCTATCCCTGAGAAATTCCGTATGCTGAATATGGCATTGGTGGATGTGGGAGCCGGTACCAGTGATATCTCCATTACAAAGGAAGGCACTATTACTGCATATGGTATGATTCCTGTGGCAGGAGACAGTTTGACAGAGATTATCCAGCAGCATTGTCTGGTGGAATTTGATACAGCAGAACAGATTAAGCGCAAGAGCGGTGAGCAGGAGATAGTGGAATACCTGGATATTATGGGATTGCCTCAGACTATTACTGCCCAGGAAGTACAGGCATTGATGGAGGATTCTGTAAGCAGTATGACCCGTCAGGTGGCAGAGTGTATCAGAAATCTGAATGGTGATAAGCCTGTAAGCGCGGTATTTGTGGTCGGTGGTGGCGGTATGGTGCCCGGATACACCGAGAAACTGGCTCAGGAGCTGGGGATAGTAAAGGAGCGTGTTGCCATCCGTGGACAGGAGGTCATGCAGAGCATTATATTTGACATGGACAATCCTATCAAGGATTCATTGATGGTTACTCCCATTGGTATCTGTTTGAGTTATTATGAGCAGAGCAATAACTTTATTTTCTTAGAATTTAACGGCAATCGTATGAAGTTGTACGATAACGGTAAACTGACGGTTGCAGATGCGGCAGTACAAGGTCAGTTTCCTAATGCTTCACTGTTCCCTAAGCGTGGAGAGGCTTTGACTTTTATGGTCAATGGCAAGCCTCGTATTATCCGGGGAGAGCAGGGAGAGTCTTGTGTGATTAAGGTCAATGATGTGGAAGCGGATTTATATACCCAGGTACATAGTGGGGACCGGATTCATATCACTCCGTCCACAGCAGGCGGTCCTGCGACGATGGAATTGGGCGGGCTTACGGAATTTGGTGAGGGGCTGACCTTATATGTTCATGCCAAAAAGATGGAGATGCCCAAGTGTGCCACTGTAAACGGTAAGCGGGAGAATGAGTTTTATCGTATTCAGGAAAATGATGATATTCAGATTCACAATTATTATACTGTGGAGGAGATTGCCCAGTTTTTGGATTTACCTTTAGGAGACAGTATTTTTGTAAATGATACTCCTGCCAAGGCGGATACCAGAGTGTATGAGAATTTTACGGTTACCTGGGATTTGACCAAGAAGGAGGAGTCGGAAGTCGTTACGGAAGTTATTGAACAGCCGGAATCGGCTATTATGGAGCCGGAAAGTGTGAATGATGCAGAAACGGCAGTTGTTCAGGAAGCGGTAATTGCTGAGGAGAACCAAGCAGATACATCCGTAGAGAACACTTCCGAGGCGGAGTCACCTGTGCAGGCAGCGCCCCAAGTGTCCGCCGGACCCAAAGCCGGTACTACAGAGATTATTGTGATTGTCAATAATCAGAGCTATCTGCTTACGGGCAAACTGCAATATGTATTTGTAGATGTATTTAGTGTGATTAATTTTGATTTGAAGGCTTCCGGTGGCCGGGGGATTGTTACTACCTTGAACGGCAGGCCTGCAGAGTTCATGGAACCTATCCATGAAGGTGACGTGATAGAGATTTACTGGAAAGAGAAAGTGAGATAGTTGTTACATGAGACTTTGTAGTATCGCAAGTGGAAGCAGCGGCAACTGTATTTACGTAGGTTCCGATGCAACCCATTTGCTGGTGGATACGGGCATCAGCGGCAAGCGGATTGAGAATGGTCTGGCATCCTTGGGCCTTTCCGGGAGGGACCTGGACGGTATTTTGGTGACCCATGAGCACGCGGATCATATCAGTGGTCTGGGGGTCATGGCCCGTAAATATGGTATCCCCATTTATGGTACCGGAGGAACTATAAATGCCTTAAGAGGCTGTAAGTCTCTGGGAGCAGTGGATGAGGAATTGTTTCAGGTGATTCGGGAGGATGAGCGGTTCACATTAAAGGATTTGCACATCAATCCCATGCGGATATCCCATGATGCGGCTCAGCCCTGCGGCTATCGTATCTCTTATGGGGAACAAAAACTGGCTATCTGTACAGATCTGGGTACTTATAATGATTACACAGTGGAGTGTCTCAAGGGCATGGATGCTTTGCTCATTGAGGCCAACCATGATGTGAATATGCTTCAGGTGGGACCCTATCCTTATCCTTTAAAGCAACGCATCTTGGGAGATAAAGGGCATCTGTCCAATGAGAACTCCGGCAGATTACTTTGTCGGATACTTCATGACGGATTGAAGCATATTTTACTGGGTCATTTGAGTAATGAGAATAATATTCCTGAGTTGGCCTATGAGGCTGTACGGATGGAGATTACAATGGGGGATAATCCCTATGATGCCAAAGATTTTCATATTGATGTGGCCAGACGACATGAGATTACGCCGGTGGTGGAATTGTAGAAAGAGTAAGAGTGTATAAGGGAAATTTCACCTAATACTTGCCAAAATAGAATTTTTGTAGTTTAATGTAGTTTAATGTGACAAGAAGGAAGGGACCAATAAAATGAAGAAGACCATTATTACCGTAGTAGGAAAAGATACCGTAGGAATCATTGCAAGAGTATGTACATACCTGGCAGAGAATAATATCAATATTCTGGATATTTCCCAGACCATCGTGCAGGGGTATTTTAATATGATGAT
>JAFUKK010000090.1 GCA_017473665.1 Lachnospiraceae bacterium | reverse complement strand
TTGGTATTTTTCTCATGGCTCTTCTGACATTCATATATTTGATTTGTCATTAAAACAAGAAAAACCTTCCCTGTACTTTGGCGAGATAGGGAAGGTTTTCTAATCCATATACTAGGCCAACCACCTCTGTGGCGATTGCCTTTTGTAATTATATTATAGCAAAACTATTGATAATTACAAGTGGTTTTCAAACCCTTCCTTGCTTCTCAGACACACCAGAGATTTCTCCGGCACACCGATATCGTCAGCAATTACCTTACACTTGGTCATCAGCAGGAAATAAATATTCTTAGGCTCCTCGCTGAGGGATTCATAATTTGCCTGACCCTTGGCGATGATCACATCCGCCTTTTCATAAATCTCCCTGAACGGGGCACTGACCCTATCCATCACCGTACCGCAGGAATAGTCTCCATTGCTGATAATGGTAGCATACTCCTCCATCCTCACAGCGTAAGCGTCCTCTTCTATATTGTCATTGATTACCGCCGCTCCCCGGACACCGAAGTAAACAGCACATCCGGGATTCCGCTCCCGGATACGCTTTATTAGCAACTTGTCAAAACAGATTTCACCACAGTTGTCTCCCAGATACAGGATGCTTTTTGCCCGGTCTATGTCTGCAAGTAGCTTGGGGGTATCATTTACCGTCAGCTCCAAGCTGTCCACACTGGAAAAGAAATGAGCAATGTCCCGCTCCACATCGCTATGCACCGGATTAAAGTCAATAATATTGGACACAATGGCGTATTTCACTGCTTCTTCTATGGTCTGCACCTTTTCATCATAGGCGTGGAAATTCTCCAAAAAGAGCTGATTATAATAATCCTTGGTCTCCTTATAGGGATCCCCGCAGCCGGTATGCTGCTTAATCAACCGATAATTTTCACCCAAAATTTCCGAATTGGTCTTAGAAAAGTCCAGGCGGCTCATCTGAGCAAAAATCTCCTTGTACAATTCCTCCCGATTCTCTGCCCCTGTGAGGTTGGCGGTTTTTACTGCTTGATTCACCAGGCAGGCCAGGCATTGCTCATGTATTTTCATAGATAAACTTCCTTTTTCAAAATTAAATATTCTTCAATATCTCCAGAGGCGTCTCCGCCTGGATAAATCCTTCTTTTCTGCTCACCGGTGAAGAGGTGCCTTCCTTTATGTACCAAAGAGCCTGCACCACTTTCATCCCCAGCTGCGTGGCAGTCTCCAGCTCATAGCTGCCGCCGTCCCCCACATAGAGGCATTCCTCGGGCTCCACGGATAAGCGGTCCATACAGTAACGGAATATGTTGTGGTCCGGTTTTTTCATACCAAGCTCATAGGACAAACAAGGTGCATCAAAATAGGGAAATAATACACTATCCCGGATGACCTCCGCCTCTTCCGAAAAACAATTACTGATTAATCCGATTTGTAAATCCTGTGCTTTTAACTGCTCTAGCATAGGTATGATTTCCGGATGCAGATGACGGAACAGCTCCTCCTTTGTGCCCTTACGCTTGCTTACGATTCGATTCATTAGCTCCTCTGAATAACACCCACTGTCCCGCAATATGTCTTCTATTACCTGCTCCAAGGTCATCTCCCCCACAGTGCGGGCATGATCCGTAGGCCTCCACAGTACCTGGAACCGCTCCTGGGGAATCCCCGCATCCTGAGCTATTTCTGCACTAAAATACAGGGGACACTCATAATGGGTAACCAAGGTTTCATACATATCAAAGATGACTGCTTTTATCATTTCAAATCTCCTGTAACTGCTTCTCCATAATCTCATACACTAAAACCACACCATTTTCTACGGGCCATTTTTCATGTTTAATTGTTTCATATCCCCTGCTTTCATACAAATGACTGGCAGGTAAGGACGCGTCAAGATTCACCCTATCATAATGCAGTCCGATTTCATTTTCCAGGCACTGCATAATATAGCTTCCATAGCCCTGTCCCTGACACCAGGGTACTACATACACTCTGGTGATGTGGTTATCCTTGTAGCAACCGGTGCCCACAATGACACCATCCACTACTAAGATACCTACCCTGCCATCCACTATATCCTTTCGGATATTTGCCTCACAATGAAGCTCGCAAAAGAAATCAACTACCTCTTTAGGGTAATATTTGGGATATACGGTGCGGATAGTATCCTGAACCAGTTGAACGATTTGTTGTAAGTCTTGCTCTGTTGCTTTTATGTATTGCATAATCTTGCCTCGCTCTTACTTTTTCCTCCGATACCAATAGGAATAAAGCTTCTTATATCCTAACTTTTCGTATAAACTCATTGCTACCCGGTTGCTCTGCACCACCTGCAAATACGCGGTATGGGCACCCTGTCCCTTAGCTGCTGCCAACATGGTTTCACATACCTTCCGTCCATACCCATGGCCCCGGTAGCTTTCATCCACGATTACATGGACCAAAGTCATATGACCCCGTTCGATAATTGCAGAGGCACAGCCAATGGTTTTCCCCTCTTCTACAATGCGACAGTAAAGAGTGGGCTGCTGTATCAGGTTCATCATCTGCTCTGCAGTGGCCCGGGTCTGCGCATCCGTACATTTGTCCATTGTAAAGTATGCATCCAACCATTCCTTAGTGGGGCGGTCAGTAATCACTGCATCTACCGGTGTGAACTGCTTGTCCCGTAAATCCATGGTCATCAAATCCGTAGGAGTGACCACCTCATAGCCCCGCTGTTCCAACAGCCCATCCAGCTGTGGATCACTACCGTCAGTAACCTTGAAAATGCAGGCCTGCTGCCGCAGGGCATACCGCTTTTCACAATATTCCACCTTGGCCTGCAAATCAATAGTAGAAGGATATATCATATTCACGGAATTGGCCCGACTGGTATAACCATTGGAAAACCGTAATATCCAACCGTCATAGTACTGGGTCTCCAGGGACGGATGGGAATTAAAGGACAATTCCTCATAAAAACGTACTTGTTCATTTAAGCTTTGCTGCTTCATAATCTTTTCTCTCCATAGCTAATTCTTTGATTCCCCATTGCTCGCCACAAATAGGGATAATAATGGGCTTGTCCAGCACCACATCCTTGAAGCCTGCTGCCTTGTAGCAATAATAGGCGGGCATGTTATTTTCAAATACGCCCAGAGAGACCCTCTCTGCTTTTAGTAACTCGAAAGCATATTTTAGTGCCAGCTGCAGCATCTCTTTGCCATAGCCCATCCCTCTTTTGGCATCATCCACGATGACAAAACCAAACCGTATCTTGGTTTTCTCCGGATTCCGGTACCGCATAATCATGTGACCTATCACGCCGCTTTCATC
>JAFUKK010000089.1 GCA_017473665.1 Lachnospiraceae bacterium | reverse complement strand
TCCCGGTTCTTTCACCCTGCATCTACTCCCTCTTTTGCACAGTACCACCTCCGGTTCCTGCCTGTGCCCTGCCACCCCGCTCACGGCCTCCCCTCAACGGGGTGGCGGGGCACAGGCAGGAGCCGGAGGGTATTACAGGAGAGGAGAGTAGATGCAGGGAAAGGTCGGGGAAGGGCATGATATGGGGAGCGTGTCGAAAAGACGCTCGAAATTTTAGCGGTATATCTTAGGGATACGACAAAGTTTCCGTGGGTCTCCTTTTACAATAGAATACAGAAAGGAGTGCCAATGTATTATGAAGTGTATTTAGACAGTATTTTTTTGGCCAGCTTTGTGATTCATCTGTATCTGCTGCTTTTGATTGGGCGGAGTCTGCAGATGCAAGGAAACTGGGTCAGAATACTGTTGGGAGCAGGGGTAGGAGGATTGGGTGCCGTCATTCCTTTTTTTATAGGCGGGAATGTCTGGGTGAAAACCGGATTGTGTGTAATTGTTAGCACAGGGCTTATGATTTGGACTGCATTTCCGGTAAAGAATCTGAAAATGCTTCTGGCAGTGGGGGAACGCTTGCTGTTTTGTTCCTTTTTTATGGGTGGTGGATTTTTGTTTATTATCAATGCGTTTCCGTGGATGCGTAGAGTAGCCATGTCCCTAATAGGTATTTTAGGAGTGGGTGGCGTGATGTACCTGTTGTTTTCCACAGGGGGAAAGAGAATGTGGGGGCGGCAGGTGGATTGCAGGGTGAAACTCATAAGAGGAATGGAATCAGTGACGGTTCAGGCCTTTGTGGACACCGGGAATGGCCTGACGGAGCCTATTAGTGGCAAGCCGGTGTCGGTGGTGGAGGAAAGTATATTAAAAGACTTGTGGCCGGATGAATTACCTGCGGCCAGAGTGATACCCTATCATGCCATAGGAACCAAACGAGGATATCTGATGGGGTATCTGATACCGGAGATAAAGGTAGAACTGGGAGGAATAGAGAGATGCTTTCGAGAGGTGTACATAGCGGTGGCACCCGATAGCCTGCGACAGGGAGAACGTAAAAATGTAAAAATGCTGGTGAATCCACGGCTACTGAAAAATGATTAATGACAAAAAGGAAGGTGGATTAAAAATGAGATTAAAGGTAGCAATTCCGGGGAGACTGCGGTTTCGGGTACGATCCGTAAAGAAGGGGTTGTTGGAACTGGAGGGTTCCATTTATTATATCGGAGGAGCAGAGGTACTGCCTCCACCTCTATGCAGTGAACAGGAAAATCAGGTTATAGCTAAGCTGGGCACGGTGGAGGAGGAAGAAGCAAAGGCTATATTGATTGAGCATAATCTGCGGTTGGTAGTATACATAGCAAAGAAATTTGATAATACGGGAGTGGGGGTGGAGGATTTGATTTCCATCGGGACCATTGGGCTAATTAAAGCGATTAATACCTATAACCGGGATAAAAATATAAAACTGGCCACCTATGCTTCCAGATGCATAGAAAATGAGATTCTGATGTATCTGCGGAAAAATAACAAGACCCGTTATGAAGTGTCCATAGATGAACCATTGAATGTGGATTGGGACGGTAATGAACTATTACTTTCGGATATTCTGGGAACTGACGAGGATATTATATACCGCAATTTGGAAAATGAAGTAGAGCGCCGTTTGTTAATTAATGCAGTGAGTAAATTGTCGGAACGGGAAAAAACGATTATTTATCTGCGTTTTGGTCTGGGGCGAAACGAACAGGGACGTGAAAATCCGGAAATGACCCAAAAAGAAGTAGCAGAACATTTGGGGATTTCCCAGTCCTATATCTCCCGACTGGAGAAGAAGATTATGAAGCAGTTAAAGCGGGAAATGAATCTTTTGAGTTAAAAAATTTTGCAAATGAGTATGGGATGTTATATACTAATATAAAATAGGAGTAAAGGACGGCTTGGAAATGATTCGTAGAGAGGATATATTATCCCTTGAGTATTTGAAAAAAACGGATTATACAGGTTCCCATATGGGGATGAGATACCGGTTGGAATGTGTGAAGGGGGAGGAAGGCAGTATACTTAAGGTATATGTCTGGCCGGAGCCCTTTAACTTTGCGCGGACACCGCAGGAGAGGAAGCAGAGCCGGGAGTTTTCTTTTGATGAGGACGGTATTTTGGATGCAATATCTTGGATGAATGACAGATTATACCGGGATAAGGAGCAGTGGGAACAAACGCCGGGACAGTGGAGGCAGTACAGCGAGCTGAAATAAGAAGTGTATACATGGAGAGGAAATGTTTAAATATATTATAAAGGATTTGCTGGCTACATGCAGTTATCTTCCTTATGGTATCGGCCTTGTGATTGTGGTGGGACTGATTGCCGGAGGGATAAACAAGATACGGATTCGGAAGAATAAGCCGGGTATAGCGGTGATGCCGGTCACGCTGTTGGTGGCATATGGTTTGACGGTATTATTGATTACGTTTTTGTCCAGAGAGGACAGCCGTTCCACCGGGATGTATCTGGAACTCTTTTCTTCCTGGGGCATTAATGCCAGAAATAACGCGTATTTTATTGAAAATGTATTATTATTTGTTCCATTAGGATTCTTTTATGGCTGGGTGGTTCAGGCAAAGGGGAGTTGCGTTGCCGGCCTGCTGTTGGGATGTAGTTTTAGTTTTTGTATAGAAAGTCTGCAATTGGTAACAGGACGAGGGGTATTTCAGGTAGATGATATCCTGACCAATGGTCTGGGTATGTTAATAGGTACTATCTTGTTTAAAATATGTGACTGGGTGTATAGACGGAGGGATAGAAGATAACATGGACAAATACAAAAGAATAGGACTGTTTTTATTCGGTATCTGTGCAGCGATGGTTTTTACAATCATTGCATATATGGGATTTGACGGAAAGCTGGATCGGCAAGCAAAGCGTTCTGTTATTGATTGTGAGCAGATACTGGATTATCGGCAGGAAACGATTAGTGAAGCAGAAAAGCACTTTATCTGGCAGATACCGGAGTTGGCTCCCGGTGGGGAATATGTGGGTTTCTACACTGCACATGTAAATGTGGAGGTATATTTGGGGGAAGAGTGCATTTACAGCCTATACCCTCATGAGGATAATGTTTTCGGGCAAACCACTGCCACATCATGGACGGTGATCCCTTTATACCAGGAGGATAGCGGTAAGCAGTTGCGGGTGGAGTTTGAATCTGTATATGATTCCTTATCCAGACGGGATGTTGAAATCTATCGTGGTTCTCAGTTGGGAATCTACTTACAGGCATTGAATGACAGTTTGTGGCTGATTATCATTAGTGTAATCGCTATTGTCATTGGTATCATTCTGGTTCTTATTACCCTGTTGAATATCCGAAATAAAGCGATGGATAAAAATCTGTTCTATTTAGGTATTTTTTCCATTATGGCCGGGACATGGAAGATTACAGATACGAATTTTGCCCCGCTTATGTTTGCAGGTAATACCTTGGTATTATCATACATTACAATAGGAATGTTACTGATAATGATGGTGCCCTACAATATGTATATTGCAAGCCAGTTCCCTAATGGAAAAAATAAGGTGCAATACGGGCTTAGTATTTATGTAAGCGTGGTGGGTATTATATTATGTGGCTTTCAGTTTTTTAATATCTATGATTGGCGGCAGACATTATATTGGAGTCATGCTGTGATGGCGGTGGATATAGCAGGAACCATCGCAGTAATATCATATGAGGCTTTTCACGATAAATTAAGTCAGAGATTAAAAATAACAATTATTGGTTCCATATGCGCAGGTATCGGTGCAATAGCAGATTTAGGCATTTTTTACTATACAGGGTCTTCCCAGTGGTCTATATTCGGTTTGGCATGCTTTGTGGGATATGTTATTGTTATGGCAATATTGAGCTTGCGAGAGGCATTGCAGGCCACCAAGGATGCATTGGATAGAGCAGAAGCTGCCAATAGGACCAAAACTATTTTTCTATCCAATATGTCCCACGATATACGGACTCCCATGAATGCCATTATCGGGTATAATAACATTGCCCAGAAACATATAAACGATGTAGAACGTGTCACAGATTGCCTGCAAAAGATTGACAGTGCCAGTGCACATTTATTAAATCTGATTAACGACGTGTTGGACATGGGGCGTATTGAAAGCGGCAAAATGAATTTCCGATTGGAGACTTATCATCTGCAGGACATGTTTCAAAGTATCATGGATGCGTTTGCCAATCAGATGGCAGAGAAAAATATTGAATTTGTAACAGATATCAAAGGAGTGCGGAACTGGAGTATTAAATGTGACCTGTTGAAAATCAACCAGGTAGTGTATAATCTGCTCAGCAATGCCGTGAAGTATACCAATCCCGGTGGCAGGGTGGATATGACGGTGGTACAGTTGGAAGGGCCTATTCCCGGAAGGGCATATTACTGTTTCAAGGTAAAGGATACCGGTATCGGTATGAGCCCTGAATTTTGTGAGCATGCATTCCAGATGTTTGAGCGTGAAAGAAATTATACTGAAAGCAATATTCAGGGTACCGGTTTGGGACTGGCTATTTCCAAGGCGATTGTAGAAATGGCAGGAGGTACCATATCGGTGGAAAGCCAATTGGGAGTAGGTACAGAGTTTACTATTTATGTAGATTTTGAAATTGGTACGGAAGAGAAGCAGCCTCCTATTTTTGCAGAGGAATTAGAGGTTGCAG
>JAFUKK010000088.1 GCA_017473665.1 Lachnospiraceae bacterium | reverse complement strand
TACCACGAAAGACCTTATGCCCGGTGGAAATGGCGATACCGTTTATTGCTTTTTATATGACCTGGGAAATGGAGAAAAAATACAGGGCTATTGGCATTTAGAATCAAATGAGGGCAAAGTACCTGATACGTTTGAGGCTTTTCTTTTGGAATTGCTCAGCAATGTGGAAATAGAGGAAAAGAAATAGAAGACCGGGGTTTCTGTATTCCTGTAAGTAATCATAAAATACCGTTCACTTTTTAAAGTGAGCGGTATTTTTAATCCTTCCTTTTAACATATTTACTGCTTTTTATTATTTTTACGTCTTTATTTTATCCAAAATTAGCCTTGCATTATTATTTTTTAGTGCTATGATTATAAATTGTGTGAAATACAAAGAGCCGCTTCGCGGCAGAATGAGAGGGAAAAATGGAAAGCTTTGAATTGTTTAAAGATTTAGCCATTATTGTAGTATTTGCAAAAGTATTCGGTATCATCGCCAGAAAATTAAAGGCACCTCAGGTAGTAGGTGAGATTATTGCGGGTCTACTTATCGGACCCTCTGTACTGGGTTTGGTACAGCAGACAGACTTTTTGATGCAGATGGCAGAAATCGGTGTGGTACTGTTGATGTTTTCCGCAGGTCTGGAGACCAATATTAAGGATTTGTTGAAAACCGGTCCTATTGCGTTATTGATTGCTTGCGCCGGTGTATTTGTACCCTTGGTGGGTGGTGCTCTGTTATATATGGGCTTTTATGGTGTATCCCCCTGGGGCTCCGAGGAATTTTTCAAAGCAGTATTTATCGGTGTGATCATGACTGCTACCAGTGTAAGTATTACAGTGGAATCCCTGAAGGAACTGGGCAAATTGAAGGGTAAGGTTGGTACCACGATCTTAAGTGCTGCGATTATTGATGATGTCATCGGTATTATCGTGCTGACCTTTGTGATTGGCTTTAAGAATCCCGACTCCAACCCCGGAAAAGTTGTAATTTCCACTATTTTGTTCTTTATCTTAGCACTGGTTGTGGGTTATATTTTATATAAGGTATTCAAGTATCTGGATAACCGTTATCCTCATACCCGTAGAATCCCTATTTTAAGTCTGGCTCTTTGCTTTGCCATGGCTTATGTGGCAGAGGTATACTTCGGCATTGCAGATATTACCGGTGCCTATGTGGCAGGTATTATTCTGTGCTCTATCCGGGATTCTGAGTATATCGCAGAAAAGATGGATATCAATTCCTACATGCTTTTCGGTCCTGTATTCTTTGCAAGTATCGGTCTAAAGACCAGTATTGATAATGTTGGCTTGGAGATACTGTTATTTTCCATAGGTTTTGTATTGGTGGCTCTGGTATGCAAAATTATTGGCTGCGGACTGGTGGCAAAGCTGTGTAGATTTTCCGGTGCCGATTCCCTGAAAATTGGTGTGGGTATGATGACCCGTGGCGAGGTGGCACTGATTGTATCCCAGAAGGGTCTGGCAGTAGGTTTATTAAGCCCCGTGTATTTCACCGCTGTTATCTTGTTGATTATTGTATCCAGTATTTCCACACCTATTATTATGAAAATACTGTACGCAAAAGATGATCAAAAACAATTAGAAAATGCTTAGATGAATACCTCAGAAACTTTATGAACCCTTCACAATAGAATGTAAGGATGTATCTATGATAGATAATAAAGCTTTTGAAGATGCAAAGGAAAAAATTATAGGCGTGGATAGGCAACGACTGGGTATCGGTACCCTGTCGGAGAAGACTGTCCACGCCATTTTGAAAAATTATTATGAGCCGGATGAGGACCATCAGGAAATCCCCATTGAGAATTATGTGGCTGATATTTATCATGAGGGCTCCATAATGGAGATACAGACCCGCAGTTTTAACGCTATGCGTAATAAATTGCGGGCATTTCTGCCTCTGTATCCGGTGACTATTATTTACCCCATTCCCCGGGAAAAATGGCTCATCTGGATTGATGAAGAGACGGGACAGCTGAGCAATAAGCGCAAGTCTCCCCTAAAGGGTAATGGTTATACTGTATTTCCGGAGCTTTACAAGATTAAGATGTTTCTGAAGGACCCGAATCTGCGGTTTAAACTGGTGCTGCTGGATATGGAGGAGTATCGTCTGCTGAACGGATGGAGCAAGGATAAAAAGAAAGGTTCCAGCCGCTTTGACCGGATTCCTACTCAGCTGGTAGAAGAAATAGATATCGAATGTCTGCAGGATTATATGCAGTTCGTACCTTATGATTTGCCAGAAGAATTTACAGTAAAAGATTTTGCCAAGGCCGCACATATTCCGGCCAGGAGAGCCCAGATGGTGGTGCATATATTGGCATATGTGGGTGTCATAGAGCAGATTGGAAAGAAAGGGAATGCGTATTTGTATCAGGTGAGGGAGTAAATTTTTATGGAAGCTTACCGGATTGAGTTGCTATTTTTTTCTCTTGAGATTTTACTCGACGTTCTAATTTTTTTATATCCTCTGAAGCTGGTAAATTTTCGGGCTTGATTCCACGTTTTCCTAACATTTCACGAACTGTGGAATTATTTTGAACATGTTCTACTGTGATAGATGATTCACCACGTAAATCTTTTTCTTCTACATTATAATTTGTCATTTCTGTAGCCAAATTTTTTGCAGCAATTGTAAGTGTTGGAAGAAAATCTGCTAATGGACGATTTTCTTTTACACCCAATTTTTTCTTCATATCTTGTGTAGATTTTCCACCAAATAATGCAGTATCTCCCTTTGAACGGATGCGTCCAAATCCTGCATCATCTACACCTCGTTCATAAATATTTTGTGATAATCTTTTTTCAGATTCGCGCAATCTACCTCTGGCCTCTGTCCGTTCAATATACGCGATTCGTTCTTCTATTAGTTCTTGTTTTCTTGTCTGAATTGCAAAATAACTTTGTGCAAAAGAGATTTCTTCCTTTTTTGGATCACCGTTTTGAGCAATTAAATAACAAGCATATCTGGTAAGCATAAAGTCTTTTATATTTCTGTTAGAACCGCTACCTAATTGAACCATTTTCGTGACCTCACGAAAATGGTCTAACACTTCAATACCCGATGTGTCGCAAGAATTCATAGCACGCTTAATAGCTTGATCAAAATTTTCCCATCTTTCATATCCCAGTAAAGGCATCAATTCTCTCGCATACCAAAACTCAATATTTAATTCTTCATCTTTATGAACAACTGCATTATATTTTTCTATGATTGATTTAATACGTGATTTATCCATAATATCCCCCTTTAAGCTAACAGAACATTTGTTCTTTATTAATTATAATAAATTACACCGAAAAGAGCAAGTAAAAATATTTATAATTTAATTTTAAAATTACATCATATTAGGTAAGTTAAGAAAATAGTAAAAAAGATACACAAAGAAATAAGAAAAAAAGACTTGCATAATTTTGGAAAAAGTCTTAGTATATAAAACTATAAAGACTAAACTATGAGAAAGGAGGTAAACAAAATGTTATACGTGATTAATTTTAGACATGAAGTCAGAAACATTTCACAGATTACCTCGGGTTCTCATATGCGAAGAAGCTCCTGCATGGGCTCCGGCACTGCCGGAGATTTAGGTTGCAGCATCCAGTGGATGCCTGCAGGATTTCGTAATATGATTGTATGATTTTGAAGCCGTGGTAATTGTACCACGGCTTTTTTGATACCTTGGATAGGGGTTCGTCCATTCATGGACAGTTTATATTCTACACGGACACGTTCTCACTCCGTGAAAAACGTAACAGACACTAGGCTCGAAAAAACCTCGCCAAGTGCTGACGTTTTTCAAGGGTCCTTAGTAGAACATAAAACTATTCCATGAATTGGACGAACATTTCCAATGCCAAAAATAAAAAGTGAGGAAATAAAATGACCAACCAAAATAAATACAAAATCATCCACCTCCCTAAGGAACAGTGGACCGATTACAAGATTCCCATGAGATATACTACCCATGAATACTTTGATGTGGTGATGAAGGAAGAAGAAGACAAATTTACCGTAGAACTGGAAAAGAAACCACTGGAAACACCCATCAGTCACTACCCGGAGGAGTATGATTTCCCGGACAGACTATATCAGGATTGCTGGCGGGGGGCCTGTGCCTGGGGTGTGTTGGATGAAAAGGAAGAGCTCATTGCCTGCATCGAGACCTGTCCGGAGGAATGGTTCAATAGGTTGAGAGTATGTGAATTGTGGGTCCATGAGGATTATCGCAGACAGGGCATTGCACATCGTTTGATGGCGGTGGCCAAAGAGCAGGCCCGATTGGAACGGAGACGTGCAATTATATTAGAGACCCAGTCCTGCAATGGGGAAGCCATTGCTTTTTATCGTCAGGAGGGCTTCACCCTTATCGGTTTTGATTCCTGCTGTTATAGTAACAGGGACATTGAACGGAAGGAAGTGCGCATGGAGCTGGGTATCCTGTATCAGAAACCGGCCAAGCTGACCCGGCAGGATGTAGAGATTCGCATGGAGACGGAGACGGACTATCATGCCACGGAGGCCATGACCCAGAGAGCCTTTTGGAATCTGCATCACAAGGGCTGTGATGAGCATTATCTGGTACATAAGATGCGTCAGCATCCCGCTTATTTGTCGGAGCTGTCCAGAATTGCAGTGAAGGATGGGGAAGTGATTGGATGTATCTGTTACTGCAAGTCCTGGTTGGAAAAGGATGGTGTGCGGACAGAGGTAACTAATTTTGGTCCCTTATGTGTGGACCCCAGATATCAAGGCATGGGTGTAGGTGAGCTGCTACTGGCAGAAACCATTCCCCTGGCAAAGGCAGCAGGATTCCCGGGCATTTTGATTTTTGGAGAGCCGGGGTATTATCCTTTGCATGGTTTTGTAACCAGTGACAAATTTGGTATTACCAATTACTATGGTGAGAATTTTGATGCCTTTATGGCTTATGAATTGATACCCGGTGCACTATCTGCCATAGGGGGCAGATTTGTGGAGCCGGATGTATTCGAAAATCTACCCAAAGAGGAAGTAGAAGAATACAATAAAAAGTTCCCCTACATGGAGAAGCAATATTTCCCCATGCAGTGGGACTGATGAATGTATATAGACAGGGGAAGATGGGTCTATTTGCATAAATACATGTGAGGAGGAAGTTGTTATGAAAAAAGGAATGGAAGCATTCCGCAACAATCTGTATGCGCTAAAGCTTCTATGGCGCATCTGTCCCAGCCGGGTGATTCATATTGCGGTAATCCGGTTTTTGGGATATTTTGAGTGGCTGTTTTACAGTGCGTTTTTCATGCGTTATGTAATCAACGCCCTGGAGACGGAGCAGGAATTTTCATCCATTATGATGTTCCTGTGTATTACCGTAACGGTATTTGCCAGTGTCTCCCTATACAACAGCTATTTTAACGGCAAGGTAGTTCCCATTACCCAGATTATTGTGAATAAGGGACTGAATAAGATCCTGTTCCGGAAATCCCGGAAGGTGGAGCTGGCCTGTTTTGAGGATAGTGAGTTTTATAACAAATATACTCTGGCTATGGAGCAGGCGGATCAGAGACTGACCGACACAGTGGATGTGGTCTGCGGTGTATTTTTCGGAGTCATTGCTACGGTGGTGTCCTTCTGGCTGATGTATGATGTGGACAAGCTGTCAGTGCTCTTTGTATTGTTCCCGGTCATCGGTAATTTCGTATTCAACAGTAAGCTGAGCAAAATCGAATTTGAAAGAAATAAGGATTTGGCACCTCATAATCGTAAGGTGGCTTATGTAAACCGTGTCATGTACCTGACTGACTATGCCAAAGAGGTACGTCTGACGGATGCTTTTGCACTGATGAAGCGTCATTATAAGGATGCCATCCACGGCATGGTGGAGGTGACCAAGAAATACACCCCCAAGGCAATGGTTTATCATTGGTTCCGGGTCATGTTTACCTTTACCTTCATCTTTGAAGGTCTGCTGATTTACGGTGCTTATCGTACTTTGGTGAGCCATACCATGGACCTGGCACAGCTAGCGGTGATTACCAGTATGATGGTATCCTCCACCTGGATACTGATTGGATTTACAGAGTCTCTCATGACCTGTTTTAAAAATGGTCTCTTCGTAAACAATCTGCGAAATTTCCTGGAATATGAGGAAAAGTTGCCGGAGGATTATGATGGTGCGGACCCGGGGGATGAGATTCATTGTATTGAGTTTCGGGATGTTAGCTTTAGCTACAAGGATGAGCAGGTCATCCATCATCTGTCCTTTGAAATCCGGGGAGGCAAGACCTACGCCCTGGTAGGACATAACGGTGCCGGTAAGTCCACCATTATTAAGCTGTTGCTGAGGCTTTACGACCCCATAGAGGGCGAAATCCTTTTAAACGGCAGAGATATCAAGGAATACAATCTGCAAAAATACCGTCAGCTTTTTGCTACGGCATTTCAAGACCACCAGATGTTTTCCCTGTCTGTCATGGAAAACGTATTGATGCGTCGTGGCACGCAGGCAGATGAGGAGCAGGTGGTAAAGGCTCTGAAGCTGGCGGGAGTGTATGACAAGGTCATGTCCCTGCCTAAAGGCCTGAATACCATTTTGACCAAGGAATTTGCAGAGGATGGCGCAGTACTGTCCGGTGGCGAGTACCAGAAAATCGTGGTGGCCAGAGCCTTTGTAAAGAAATGCCCGGTGAAGATTTTTGATGAGCCCTCCAGTGCGCTGGATCCCATTGCAGAATATAAGCTCTTTGACAATATCCTAAAAAGAAGTCAAGACAATACCATGCTGTTTATCTCCCACAGATTATCCTCTCTACAAAATGCGGATTGTGTACTGATGCTGGAGGACGGAACGGTGAAGGAGGAGGGTACCCATCAGATGCTGATGCAGAAGAAGGGACTTTATGCAGATATGTACGAAAAGCAGGCAGAGAATTACCTGGCCACTTCCCCCGGAGAAATGACAGAAGGAATCTTTGTTACAGTGAACAGTACAGTTAAGGGGGTGGAGTAATGAAAAGAGTATGGGAAAACCACATGTTTTTGTGGAGATTATGTTTTAAAACCGCCCCGGGATATATGATCTATTTCTTGTATGATGCATTCCGTTATCAGTTTATTATTTTCCTGGAGCACACCCTGGGTATCCAGTATGTGCTGCACTGTGCGGAATACGGGGAGCCCTTTTGGAAGGCCTTTCTGGTGATCGGAGTCATCCTATTGGTTAACATGATTCAGATTATTCCTGACGGATATTTTATCCATGGCTCCACCTTCCGGGTGAAGCCCAAGATTTACAAAGCCCTGAAGGAAAAAATGTATGAAAAAGCAGCTCAGCTGGACCTGTCCTGCTACGACAATCCTAAGTATTACAATGATTTCGTGCTGGCAGTGGCAGAGGCGGAGACCTCCATCGAGCGTTTCCTGACCCTATTAAATAGTATCGTTCAGAGTATTACCATCATTGTTACCACAGGTGTATTCTTCCTGTTGACCGATGCGGTGGGTATCCTGTTTGTACTGGCATCCTTTGTGATGAATTTCCTGCTGGCCAAGGTACTGAATAAGCTGAACTATGAAGTACGATTAAAGGTCAATCCCTGGGAGCGTAAGCGCAATTATGTGAGTAGAGTATTTTACTTAAATGATTATGCCAAGGAGCTGCGTCTCCACTCTGAGGTGGGCGATATCCTGGAGAAGGATTTTGAGGAAGCCAATGAGGAAATGCTGGATATTCAGCGAAAGGTATCCAAAAAGCGTGTGGGTCTCACCTTTGCCCAGGGCTATCTGGCAGGTGACTTTATCATAGACGGATTGTACATTGCTTACCTGATTTTCCAGGCAGCAGTATTACATACCATTGATTACAGTAGCGCGGTGGTACTGTTTAACCGTACCGGCAGCCTTCGTCGAGGCATGAGAGGTATTGCGGAAATCGCACCCAAGGCCAATGAAAACAGTCTGTATGTGGACAAAATCCGCAGCTTCCTAGAGTATGAGCCGGAGATTAAGCATGGTATGGGTGATATGGTGCCCGTAGGTGCAGGAGAAATCAGCCTGCAGAATGTAAGCTTCCGGTATACCCCGGATTCCGAAGAGATTCTCCATGATATTTCTTTGGAAGTAAAGGCCGGTGAGAAAATCGCTATCGTAGGATACAACGGAGCGGGCAAAACTACCCTGATTAAATTGCTCATGAGACTCTATGATCCCAGTGAGGGAAGTATCCGCTATCATGGCAGAGATATTAAGGACTATGATTTGGACGATTACCATAAGCGTATCGGTGTAGTTTTCCAGGATTACAAGATGTACGGCACATCCCTATTAGAAAATGTAGTGCTGAATGACGTGCCAGACGTAGCGGTGGAGGCAGCAGCAGTCACCGATGCTCTTGAGCATAGTGGATTCGGGGAGCGATTGGCGGCACTGCCCCAGGGACTGGACACACCCATCACCACCGAGTTTGATGAAAAGGGTGTGAACCTTTCCGGCGGTGAAAGCCAGAAGGTAGCCATTGCCAGAGCCTTTTACAAGCAGGCGGATATTCTGGTTATGGATGAGCCCTCCAGTGCTTTGGACCCTATCGCAGAGTACAATCTGAACCGGGCAATGCATGAGGCAGCTGTAAATAAGACTGTATTCTATATCTCCCATCGTCTGTCCACCACCCGTGAT
>JAFUKK010000087.1 GCA_017473665.1 Lachnospiraceae bacterium | reverse complement strand
TTAGACGCCCATTCATCAATCTGCCACAACTCTATGGCTCTACCCAGCGTACAATCAAACTTCCCACCGGACGCTTCCGAAATTTCCCGGCATTGTTGCAAAAGTTCATACAGCTCCGGTTCTACGGACACTGCACTTCCCGCACTATGATTTAACTGATACACCTGGGAGCTGTCTACTCTACGGGACAATATCTGCTGCTCCTGCCACTCTATAAGACCAATGATATCGTCTGTTATTTTATCATCCGAATCTTCTGTATAAATGCTCTGTTGCACCACTGTTCCCATGGCAATATCCATCTGCTGTACTAATTGAGGATCTCTGCCACAGCCGGAGAACATCAACAAGGGACAAAGCCCTATCATTCCTTTCCAAAATAATGACTTCATTTTCCCAATCCTTTTTGTTATACTATTCCTATGAAAAAACAAATGAAAAACCCTTGGTCGGGTATCCTACTCTTACTCATAATTGCATTATTTGTAATTTCCCTAATCTGGGCCATAACTCTGCTTCCCAATATGAATCCTCATGCAGACAGGTCTGTGATGGCAGACATCTACTTGGATGGAAAGAAGCTCTATAGCATCGATTTATCCTCTGTTACGGAAAACACTACACTGGAACTGACCGGAGAAAGTGGTATCACCAACATTATTGCCATTGCCCCCGGGCGCATCGGTATGCTGAAGGCAGACTGTCCTGACAAGCTGTGCGTGAAGCAAGGCTATTGCAGCGCTCCCTGTCTGCCCATTACCTGTTTGCCCGGCAAGGTGGTCATCCAATTACGCTATGACACAGCAAAATATAATATTGATTTCCCTACAACCAACGATGATTCTGCCAATATCATAACACCTGATATTATTACATATTAACCACTATAATACCTATTTACGGGAGATACACCATGCGCATTCAAAAACTAACCACTCTGGCTCTGTTTACTACCCTGGCTCTGGGAATTTATGCAGTAGAGTCCGCTCTCCCCGCAATGATTCCTATTCCGGGCATCAAGCCGGGCCTTGCCAATATCATTACCCTTGTACTGTTACACCGCTACTCTGCCAAAGATACTCTGACAGTGCTTCTGGCCCGCATCCTGCTCAGCACCCTGCTCTTTGGTCAGGCTATGAGTCTGCTATACAGTCTGGCAGGGGGACTGGCCTGCCTGGCACTTATGTATCCTATCAGCCGTCTTCTACACCAAAAGCATATTTATATTACCGGCATCATGGGCGCATTAGCTCACAATATGGCTCAGCTCTTGGTGGCCTTTGGTATCACTCAGGTAGCCGGAGTATTCGTATACTGTCCCTTTCTACTACTTAGTGGCATCGTCACCGGCTGCTTTACCGGTCTGTGCTGTCATTTTCTGCTGAAGTATCTACCGCTCCCAACAGTTCGCTGACAGTCTTGCCCAACAAGGGATGTCTAAAATAAGGTGCCAATTCACTTAAGGGTTTTAACACAAAATAACGGTTCTGCATATCCACATGGGGAATCTGTAAATCAGCAGTCTCCACTATTTCCTTATCATAAAATATAATATCCAGGTCCAAGGTCCTTGGCCCCCAATGAATCTCTCGCTTGCGGTCAGCTGCCGCCTCTATCCTATGAAGCTGCTCCAGCAATTCCTCCGGAGTCCATAGGGTCTCTATTTCCATGGCACCATTCAAGAAATCCTCTTGTTCCACCCCTCCGTAGGGTTTTGTCACCAGTAGCGAGGAAACCTGTTTTATACGTACCTGTGGGTACGCCTCCAATGCCTTGATTCCGTTTCGGATATACTGCTCCCTATTGCCCATATTGGAACCCATTGCCAAAAACACCCGATGCCAGCCCCGATGGATTTTCACCGAGACAGACTGAAAGGGCAGGCCTATGGGCGCATAGGGTTTTCGAATCTCCAGGTCTATGGCTTTCACCAAAGGAAATTGCACCAAAATCTCCTCTGCCAGCCGTTCTGCTACAGACTCAATGAGCAGAAAAGTATGCTCCTGCATCCACTGATGAATAAAATGACACACCTCACCATAATTGGTAGACAAACTCAAATCATCTGCCAGACCTGCTGTTCTGGTTGTGCAATATAGTACTCCATTTACATAAAAGTTTTGTCCGTCCCGGGTCTCCTCCGGATATACCCCATGATGAGCGAACACTTCCAAATTATCTATTCTGATTTCATCTAATATACTGTTCATCTTACTTGTACCCCACTTGTACATACTTATTCCCTATCCTATACTGCATCCACCCATCAGTACATCCAAAGTCTATTACATCTTCAGAATCGCTTCTGCCATCCGTATAGCTCTTACATTAGCTTCCACATCATGGACTCTTACAAAACTACATCCCTTCTGCACTGCCATAACAGTTGTCACCAGCGTCCCTTCCAAACGTTGCTCCACCGGCAAATCCAAAGCAAGTCCAATCACCGACTTCCGACTGCATCCCAATAAAAGAGGATAACCGAACATATTCAGATTTTCCAGATGATTTATAATTTCCAGATTTTGCTCATAGCTTTTGGCAAATCCCACACCCGGATCCAGAATAATACGTTCATCCTTTATTCCGGCCAGCTCTGCCTTGTGGATGGTCTCTGTCAAATCTGCCGCTACATCCTCCATAAAATTGCCATATACACTATTCTTACGATTATGCATCAGACAACAGGACACTTCGTTCGTTGCAATGACCTTGCCCATTAAGGGATCATATTTCAATCCCCAAATATCATTAATCATATCTGCTCCGGCTCGGATACCTGCCAGAGCCACTGCTGATTTATAAGTATCCAAGGAAATAGATATATCTAAATTGGCTTTGATTTTTTCAATAACAGGTGCTACTCTATCAATTTCTTCCTGATCTGACACCTGTTGGTAGCCCGGTCTGGTAGACTCTCCTCCTATATCCAGTATATCCGCTCCTTGAGCAATCATTTCTTCCGCCTTTTTTAATGCCAGGTCCCTTTTGTTCCATTTGCCTCCGTCGGAAAAAGAATCCGGGGTTACATTCAATATGCCCATTACATACGTATGTCCCTTTATCTCAAACTCTCTATTTCCAATTCTCATTATCCGCCTCCGCTCCACTATCAATGCGTTCACAACAGTGTTGCTCAAATTGATAATGGCCATAACACCTTAATACTTGATAGAAAGATTCTTCTTGTCACCCTTCCAATTACATTCCGCTTCCACTTCACAGGCAAAACAGGCCCTACTGGCCTTGTCCGCCCGATAGAGAAGCCCTCTCAGAGTCTGTTCTTCCTTAACAGTTCCATTTCGGTGATTTATAATAGCATCTACAATAACATCCGTTTCCTTATCGTCAAATCCACAATCTTTCAGAATTTCCGGTGCAATCTCTCCACTGCTGATTTCATGGGGAATACCCTTTTCATATTGAATATGTCTTCCCGTATCATGAAGCAATGCCGAAGCATAAATCCAGTCCTTGGGAATATCCAGCCCTTCCTCCAGATTTATTATCATACCGATTCTGGCTACATCCAGGAAATGCCCCATATTATGACAGCAGAAGCGTCTATCCGCTTCTGCTGCCTGATTTGCTTTTACATGATATTCAAATTGGGGGTGCTTTAAAATCCGGTTTATTCTCTCCATACCCACACGCCCTTCCTTTTCTTTTAATCATTCATCTGCAGCATCTGGAAAAATCTGTTTTGCAATTCCCTGTCCTGCGCAAACACACCTCTGGTAGCCATACTCACCGTCTTACTACCGGGCTTTTTGATGCCCCGCATAGTCATGCACATATGCTCTGCCTCCAGTACCACCATAGCTCCCTGGGGTGCCAGATACTCCATAATGGCATCCGCAATCTGACCTGTCATCTGTTCCTGTATCTGTAGTCTCCGGGCAAAAGCCTCCACACATCTGGCAAGCTTACTTAGCCCCACCACCTTACCGTTGGGAATATATGCCACATGAGCCTTACCATAGAAAGGCATTAAATGATGCTCGCACATGGAATAAAATACAATATCCTTCTCCAGTACCATCTCATTATTATCCGTATGAAAGGTTTTAGACAAATGTTCCTGCACATCTGCTTCCATACCCTCGGTAAGCTCCACATACATTCTGGCAATTCTATCAGGAGTATCCACCAGCCCTTCTCTGGTCACATCTTCACCGATGCCTTCCAGCAACAGTCTGATTCCTTCCTTTACTTTATTTTGATCTACCATTTTTCTTACTGCCTTTCTGCTCTTGTTTCTCCACAATCTCCATCAGCCTGCCCAAATAAGACAGGGAACCGAAAGCGATAATCACATCATCCTTCTCCGCCAACAGCCGGCTTATTTCCACTGCTTCCTCCAGACTATCCACTGCTGTCACC
>JAFUKK010000086.1 GCA_017473665.1 Lachnospiraceae bacterium | reverse complement strand
TTCTCCTCCAGGTCCACCCAGGTATATCCCCCATGGTTTTGCATAGTTACATTATAGAGGAACAATTTGGAGCCTGTCTCCCTTGCTTCATACAACTCAATCACACGTCGGTAGATCTCTGCATCAGAAATGCCTGCATGCAACACCTCTCCTCCTGCAAAATCCTCCATCCAATAGCTATGATCAAATCCCAGGTATTCATACACCTTCTCCCGGTTCCAATTTTTACGATTTTCCGGATGAATGGAGTAAGTAGTATACCCTTCCTCCTTGAGCAGGGACACCATGGAAGGAAACTCCCTCGTAATCAACTGCTGATAGGGATAATAAGATGCGGGCAACAATCCCATGGCACAACCGGTAAGCACTTCAAACTCTGAATTTGCAGTACCGCCCCCTAATACAGAAGCATGCAACTGTCCTCTTACCGTATCCTGCTCCAGACTGTTATAAAAGGGGAGACATTCCTGATTCAATTCCAAATCCCCCCACACCCGCAAGTCTGCAAAACTTTCGTTCATAATCAAAATAATATGGGGTAGCTCATCCTGCCCGCCATTTTCCTCATACCGGGCCAGCATCTCTTCTGCAATTTCCACCGTATAGCCCTGAGGTTTATTAATTTTTCCCCGGCTCAGCTCAATACAACCGGATACCAGGAATCCATCGGAATGAAACAATCCGGCAAAACCATTTTCTGTTATGATTCCTCTCTTCTCCCAGAAGCTTTCACCTACCAGCACGGTCTTTCCACCCCAAAACAGGCCCGCTCCGGCCAACAGACAGATTACCCGCAGCAGGATTTTACGGGAACGTTCCCAACCGCACAGATACTGCCTGCCGCATCTGGCAGCATATACTACAAACATAATGGCGAAACACCATGCTACCACCATGATGTTATTGGGCGTAAAATCGTAATTTCCCACTACCTTTGCAGCTGTACGCCAAGCTGTCAAATCATTTACCGAAACGGCCCTGCCACGGAAGATATAAACAAAATAGTTAACCGTATAAATGATTGTCAAAAATGCGGCAGTACCTATAACCGCTCCCCTCAAAGACAGTGTTACCAACCATACAATCACTTGAATCAAATAGGCAATCACCATATTGTAGAATATTGCCTCCGGCGAAATATCCGTCCGATGCTCCAGCATACGCTCCAACCAGAAAATGATTACTCCCGGTGAAATCAATGCCACCAATGCAATCATCCAGGTTTTCACCCTTTCCGCCACCGGCATGATAATCCCCAGAAATGTAAGCACGCTTATCAGCAAAAGCAGTTTTTTATAATAGTATCCCAAGCCCACCGGCCATATGCCCAATATTACTTCCAAAAATAACAATATGATTCCAAACAGGACCCTGATTTTATTGGTCCTGAGCCATTTACATATTTTAGACATAAGTATCTCCTTCTTAAAATTGAATTTTATCCGCTAATATGCCATAATATCCCTATAAGTACCATCTTCACGGAGGCAGCCATGAAATCTAAACTGTTAATCATACTTTATACCATCGCCGCCATTTCTATCCTAAGCGGTTGTTCCTCTCACAAAGTTCCTTGCTCCGCATACTCCCTAACCAACGAATATAGCTGGCTTAACGATGCAATGGCTATCGCCCATGGTTTCGGAGAAGTGGATGGATACACCGTCACCAATTGTCTGGAAGCCTTCGAACAAAACTACCAAGCCGGTCATAGATTTTTCGAGGTGGACTTTATGCTAACTTCCGAACAGACTGCTGTAGCAGGTCATGATTGGCTCTCTTTTTATGAAATTACAGGCAGAACCATCCCCGAGTCCGGAAGTACTCCTCCGCTGACTCTGAAGGAATTTAAGCAGTCTTCCATACACGGGAAATATACACCGGTGACGCTGACACAGATTATAGACCTAATGGTCCAATACCCGGATATGTATCTCATTACTGATACTAAAGATACTGTGGACCCCATGATTACCAATACCTTTACACAAATAGTAAATACTGCCACAGCCACAGACCCCGCCGTCCTGGACCGTATCATCCCCCAGATTTACAACAATGAGATGTATGATATCATCTATAAAATTCACCCCTGGAAGTCCGTCATATACACCTTGTACAACCAAGGCATGGAATTCTCCTACGATGATGTTTTTGACTTTGCTCTTTCCAAAGGCATCAAGGTCTTTACTACTTTTCCCGCCCGTAGCGATTTAACTTTTATCGACAAAGTACATGCCAGTGGCGGCTACGTATTCATGCATACCTTTAACGATACCGATACTGTCCGCGATTTCATATACAGTCATGATATCTGCGGCGTTTATACAGACTCATTATCAAACACTGAAATAAAGCAAACCTTTCAACGCACCATTGCCCAAAAATACGGGAAACTTTTCTTATATTCTGATGCAGAATAAAAAGCCCGCCTATACAGGCGGGCTTTCTACTCTTCTTAAATGCGAATGTCAATATTGGAGCCAACCTGTGGATTCACACTCTGCTCCATGGCCGCTGCATCAATCATCTCCACCAGTCCCTGACCCAATACTTCATTGGTATCCATGGCCTTGCTAATCACCGCCACTCCTACCTGACTCTGCAAATTCACAGTACTCATAACACCGGACAATCCTGCAATATCCATAAATACCTCCCATCTGCCCTTTAAGGGCGTATCAGCTTCTTTTCTAATTTTATCTTAACATATAAGGCATCAAATGCCAAGTACTTTGTATCCGGGACACCTGTTCCTTCACCACATATATCTAATCATAAATCCGTCGGATAACCTTGCCATCAATCTGAATCCGGCCATTCTTCAATAAATTGCCCACTGCCCGTTTAAACTCATTTTTGCTCATGCCGGTTTCCCGCTTGATAATCTCCGGGGACACCTTGTCATTAAAGGGAAGCACACCTTCATAGCTATCAATAATGGAAAGCAGCTCCCGAGCATCCTTTTCAATCTGCAGATATGCCTTTTCCCGAATACTTAAGGTCAGTCTGCCATCCTCCAGCACCTCCACCACACGGGCTTCGATATCTGTATTCAGGAAAACCTCGCCGTACAGTTCTTTCTTGGGAATCAGTGCAGAATAAACATTATCAACTGCCACAAAAGCCCCAAACTGTTCACTTATTTCATAGACCCGGCCGATGACCCTATCATCCTTTTGATAATTGCTATCGCATCTTAAATACTTATAGACATTCATAGTAGCACACAGACGATTACTCTTATCCAGATAGAGCGCACACAACACTTTGTCTCCGGGTCTTACACGCATTGTCTGTTCCTTAAAAGGCAGGAACAAATCCTTCTCCAACCCCCAATCAAGAAAGGCGCCTACCTTTCCTACCTGGGCTACCATGAGCTCTGCTACCTATCCCATCATCAACTTAGGCTGTGTGACCGTGGCAATCATACGGTCACTGGACTCTCTGTATAAGAAAACATTTATTTTGTCGCCCACCCCGCTATCTGCAGGCACTTGTTTGATAGGTAGCAGGACTCTATCCTGCGCAGTTTCAAAGGCAGTAGCCAGATATACGCCAAAATCCACCTTCTTTACAATTACCAGTTCCTGCATTTCTCCCAGCTTTAAACCTTCTCTCATACTTCCTCCTGCACTCCGGAAAACTCCACTATCACATAGGGTTTTCCGTCAGTATCCTTTATTTCCACAATAAAACTATCCTGTAACGCAAATACCATCGGATACATCACATCATTCAAAAACGCCTGCTGCCGATACTCTACCCGCAGTTGCTTTACCACAAAATGCTCCGGCAGATATTCCGCTGCCATCTGTACAAATTGTCCGTTATTCACATGCTGATTGGTGTCCAGATGATGTCTGCGCACCATTACCGCTTCCCGAAGCACACCGCCTTCCTTGGGCACTGCAATCTTACGGGGCGCATAGTCCATTTCCAACTTGGCTCCGCAGCCATAGGTATCCATCATCTCCTGAGAGGGAGTAATGGGCCTGCCCGTGTCCATATCCAAGAGGCTCCAAAGAGAATTCCCCTTAGCCAGAAACCGGCCTGCCCCATCCTTCATAAAAAAATTACGGGACCCCATAAATGCTTTAAATTCATACGGAATAGTTCCTATCTCTACCTGCTCACCCATGGCCGGGTAACGCTCAATCACTATCTGCCACGCAGACAGCACCCATACTTGACGGATCCGTTTCATATAAGAGATACCTACATCCAGGTCCTCTGAATGAAAGGTAGTCACATCCTGAAAATAATTCAGCAATGCAGGTAGCGTCAGCCTACCATCCCTATCTGTCTCACTATAACGAATTCTGCTTTGAAATTGATACATATTAATCCTTATCCTTACAGTAATTGATACACAATCTTGCCAATCCAGAAGATACAATACAATATCATACCCGCATTACACAGTACCCAGGAAAAAGCTTTACCCCTAGGTATATCCGATTCCTGACGCGGTAACACCAGCTTTTTACGATGCAATACCAACAACACCACTCCTGCAATGCCCAGACATATAATCAGCAGGAAAAACGCTCCAAACATCATAATACCGGGTAGATTCTCCATATAAACAGTCATCGGCTGTTCTTCACTGACTCCCGCCTGCTCCAGCATTGTAATCTCCTCCAGATTCATCTGACGCAACAACCAGGTACTGGCTACACCACCCATGAAATTTACCAGCATATGCAGACCTATGGAATATCTCAATTTGCCCGTATTCACATAAATAAATGCCAGAAACATACCCAGTAGTGTGGCATATACAAATTGGTTCAAATTTCCATGGAACAAACCAAACATAATACCCGAAAGCAACACCGCCACAGACTTACCATACTTTACTGTACGGTCCACCACCAATTTACGGAATATATATTCCTCATATATGGGGGCACAAATTACTGTCACAAAAAAAATCACTCCCAGATTCGTGTTATCTAATATTGTAGACACCTGGTTTTCCACAGGACTACCCTTTAGCATGCCAATGACAGATGTAATAATCAGTCCGATAATATTAGAACCATACATCAAGGGCACACAGATAATATATCCCTGTATAAAGTGTCCCGGCTTCATGGAATGCTGCACGGGAGTCTCCCCGGGTATTCGCCTAACCAGCCAAATCAGTGCCGGCATACCCAGCAAATACATGGGCAGCACCGACAAGATTAATGCACGGTTAGCATCCGTTACCAGTTCCGGTTTCCATAGACACACCTGCTCCATAACATAATTCAAAGCATAAATAATGGCTATTCCCAACAAAAAGGTAAATCCCAATAAGGAAAAGTGTCTCCTGACCTGCTTTGCATCCATTCCCTTTATCTCCTTCTGATTATTGGATTTCTTTTGGAATCATCTTATAAACACTAAAATCATAATACATGTGATGGAATCTAATGGCTTCCTCGTAAGTATACCGCTCCCCCAACAATCCCGGATCGTTTCCGATAAACCAAAGGGTACCTAAAATATCTTCCAACTGCTCCCATTGTGTAAAAGTCTCCTGTACAGGAAACGGATTCTCTCCCGGCAGGTGTCCGTAAATCATGTACTCTCTATCTGCATCATATACACTAAGCATCATAGTATGTATGGAAGAAGCCATAATTACATCATGCTCTTGCACTGTATTCTCCAAAAACTCTTCATAACATCCCAGTTCTGTATTATAATCTAATGCCAATTCCTCACGATATTGCATAAAAAAGCAACAAACAGCCAGCACCCAAACAACCAATTTCATTCCTTTTGAAGTCATCTGTTGCATACCCTGTGCATAAAGCAGGGCCACTGCGCCAAAGCCGAAAATCACATATCTGCCCATAAAACTGGGGGCCACATTACAATTCATATAAGTGCCAACACATGCAGTCACTGCAATAATAGCCACTCCTATGGCTGCCGCATACTCTCGTTTCTCCCGCATCCGGTTTACCGCATAGTATCCCAACCACAAAAATAATCCCATGCCCAGATACATCACCAGCGGAAGGGGTGTCTCACTGGTGGAAAACCACTCTTTAGCATAGGTGGGCAATATATTCATGCGGCTCTCCAAGTCCGCCAACTGTGCCGTGGCATCCGTTGTATCTCCCACACGATTCATCAACTGATTATAGGTCACACCCAGCCAGGGTACAAAACCCACAATCACTGCTACGCCTGCAGCAAAAAAACCAATCAGTTTCTTGTACTGCTTTTTGTATAGAATCCCAACAAAGAAAAACATATACAATAACAGCGTCTCTATCATCTGATAAGTATGACAGTATACACTACAAATACTGGAAATACCAAAAAACACCCATTGCAGGAGGCTGCCATTATCCTCACCACGGTATAACTCCAACGCCAACAAGGCCGTCACGGTAAAGAAAAAAATACCACAAAAATACATGCGAGCATTGGTGGCATGATACATCATAATGGGCATCAACACTGAAAATGCCATAAAATAAACAGAGGTCTTTTCATCATACAAACGCTTAATCCAATATTTTCCTACCAACAAATACCCAAAAGCAAAAATCAGGGAAAATATCTTCAAAGACCAGTAATTATTCCCACCACCACATAAATGATAGAAACCCTTCAACATAATGTAATAAAAAGGAGAATGTACATCATTGCCGGTAATAGCAATCAACCCGTCCAAATCCTGACGGACCAAAGCTGCGGAATAAGCCTCATCATACCACAATCCATTATTTAAAGCCAGTACCCCCCACAAAATCAATCCCACTACAGGCAGTGCATGCCATACTATTTTATTCAACTGAAATCCCTTCATCTTATCTGTCCCTTCCCTGACACATTATAAATGCCTTGTCTTTTAGAATACGTTCTTTTGAAATATAGGTCAAGGAGATTTTGGAAAAAAGCAGAAATGCAATAAAAAACCCATGAACACAGGTTCATGGGTTTTGAAAGCAGCGCTACAAGGATTCGAACCTTGAAATGACGGAGTCAGAGTCCGTTGCCTTACCGTTTGGCGATAGCGCTATGTCTTAACGACCTAATCAAATATACACCATTTATTTTATTTTGGCAAGTACTTTTTTAAACTTTTTAATTCTAAAATTACTTAAATGCAAAAAAGAATGGTAAAATCGGCCCGCATACATTGATTTGGGTAATGGCAAGCCGAAAAAATCCCGGCCAACCTTCCGTCAGCCGGGAGAAAAACATTCTTAAACTTCAAATAACAACTCTGCATAGGTGGGCATAGGCCATACATCCCTATCCACCAGCAATTCCAGAGCATCCACTGCCACACGTAAATTGTCCATATCCACATGTACTGCATCTTTGTAATAAAATGCCAAATCTTTCTGGGTCACCAACTGTGCATCGGTATTAGTACCGTTCTGCAAATCATGGAACACCTTTTTGCCACGAGCGGTCTTTTCTTCCAAGGCTTCCAATTGGCACTTGGCATCTGCCAATTTTGCGCTAATCCGATTCAGGATATCCGCCTGTACACTTGCATCTGCACCGGCTTCCCGGACAGCGATAATGGTATCTGCCAGTCTCTTGGTATATTTGAATACTGCAGGCAATATCTGCTTCTTCATCATATCAATCATGGTAGAGGCTTCAATATTGATGGTCTTAGTATAAGTCTCGTAGAGAATCTCCTCCCGGGACTCCAGCTCTGCCTTGGTAAAGATGCCAAACTTCTCAAAAAGCTTAATAGACTTCTCAGTGGTCAGGGTAGAGGTAGCATCCACCATGGACTTCAGATTAGGTAATCCTCTGCGCTCTGCTTCCTTGACCCATTCCTCAGAATAACCATTACCATTGAAAATGATTCTCTGGTGCTTGGTCATGTATTCCTTAATCAAGTCATGCACCGCCATATCAAAATCATCCGCCTGCTCCAGTACATCTGCCGCCTCGCAAAAAGCCTCTGCCACAATGGCATTCAGTGTAGTATTGGGGCTACCGATGGAGTCAGAGCTTCCTACGCTACGGAACTCAAACTTATTACCGGTAAATGCAAAGGGAGAAGTACGGTTTCTATCCGTAGCATCCTTATCCAAATCAGTCAGGGTAGAGACACCGGTCTCCAGCTTGCCACCGTCGATCAAATGAGAAGCCTCTCCGGTCTCAACCAGCTGCTTTACTACATCCTCCAGCTGCTCTCCCAGGAAAATAGAAATAATCGCAGGGGGTGCTTCATTAGCTCCCAGTCGATGGTCATTACCCACATCTGATGCGCTCTGACGGAGCAGATCTGCGTGGGTGTCCACAGCCTTCATAATACAAGCCAGTACCAGCAAAAACTGGATATTGGCATTGGGTGTATCACCGGGATCCAACAGATTTACACCGGTGTCGGTACACAGGGACCAGTTGTCATGCTTACCGGAACCGTTCACACCAGCAAACGGCTTCTCATGTAATAAGCAATGCAAATTGTGGCGGCTGGCTACCTTTTTCATGGTCTCCATCACCAACTGATTGTGGTCCACTGCAATATTGGCTGTCTCATAAATAGGGGCCAGCTCATGCTGTGCAGGGGCCGCCTCATTGTGCTGGGTCTTGGCAGTGACACCCAGCTTCCATAGTTCTATGTTCAGGTCCTTCATATAAGAACCTACGCGCTCACGAATGGTACCAAAATAATGGTCATCCATCTCCTGACCCTTGGGAGCGGGCGCGCCAAACAGGGTACGTCCTGCAAAAATCAGGTCCTCCCGCTGTAAGTATTTATCACGGTCTACCAGAAAATATTCCTGCTCTGCACCTACACTGGGTACCACTTTGGTGGCCTCAGTATCACCAAACAAACGCACGATACGCAGAGCCTGGGTGCTGATAGCCTCCATGGAACGCAGCAAGGGCGTCTTCTTATCCAGTGCCTCACCCTTATAAGAACAAAATGCGGTGGGGATACACAGAATCACACCGGTAGCATCCTCCTTCAAAAAGGCAGGGGAGGTAATATCCCATACAGTATAGCCTCTGGCCTCAAAGGTGGCGCGTAAGCCCCCGGAAGGGAAAGACGAAGCATCAGGCTCGCCCTTAATCAGCTCCTTACCGGAGAACTCCATAATCATATGGCCTTCTGCATCAGGATGGGTCACAAAGGCATCATGCTTTTCCGCAGTAATACCGGTCAAGGGCTGGAACCAATGAGTATAATGGGTAGCACCGTTTTCCACTGCCCAGTCTTTCATAGCTTTAGCCACCACATCAGCGGTCTCCAGGGACAGCTCTCCGCCCCGGTCCATGACCTTTTTGACCTCTTTATATACATTTTTAGGTAAACGTTCCTTCATTTTGCCAACAGTAAACACCTTACTGGCAAATAATGCTTCTACATTGATATTTTCGCTCATGTACACGTTCCTTTCTCCGCCACATAACATCGTAGACAGATATGGATTCACCATTTTTATTCACACATTTTACAACAGGACCGATTATCGGTCAACAAAAACTTATGATTTCCCTCCCTGCACCCGCAACAGGTCATACTGCTCCGGCTGTTGGGACAGCTTTATCCACAATGCCTGCTTGGGGTGAGGTGCGCTATCCACCGCTTCCCCATCCGTTGTAAACATCCCCTCCACAGCCACGGGAATATTGCGACCGTCGGGTTTCATGATTTCAATGGTATCACCTACACAGAACTTATTTTTCTGCTCAATACGGGCCAAAACAACTCCTTCCGGGCTGACATCCATTATCCCCTCCCGGGAACATACAGACGCGTTGCAATCCTGCAAAAATTCCGGACATCCGGTTTCCTCCACGATTCCTAAATAGGTATATTCATTGATATAAGTATTACTATCATAAATCTGTGTATTCTCATCAGGCTTACCAAAGTAGAAACCGGTAGTAAACTGACGATAGGTACACTTGGCAATCTCCGCCCGATACCAATCCATATTACTGCGATATTTTTCCTCAGATTCATAAAAATCATCAATCGCCTTCCGATAAGTGCGGGCTACCGTAGCCACATACAGGGCCGTCTTCATACGCCCCTCTATCTTTAGACTGTCGATACCTACATCCACAATCTCCGGAATGTATTCAATCATGCACAAATCCTTGGAGTTAAAGATGTAGGTGCCCCGCTCATTTT
>JAFUKK010000085.1 GCA_017473665.1 Lachnospiraceae bacterium | reverse complement strand
GAATCTGCTCATCAAATACCTTGGATATCTTTTCATTACGATAAATCAACTGATAATTTTGCTTCTTCCCCTTGGAAAAGGCCTCATAGAAGGAGCGGTCTATCTGCAAATAAGGCTTGCCATAGCTGTTTTCCAGGATATTGACCGTCATATTATTGATGATTTCCGCATTGGTCCTGCCGATATCCTCCCCCGCAAACAGGGAATCGTCAGGGATTAAATCCAGACGAATGGCATCCTGGCGGTCCTTGCCCAGATAAGCAATAATATCTGACACACGCATAACACAAGCCTCCAGAGTAGAAGGTACAAGCCCCTTATTATTCTTAGGGTCCAGAGTACAATTCTCCATCTTGGCATCAAAGGTGGCAAAATCAGTATAGTGTCTGGGAGCATACTCCTGCTGTTCCAACTCTCCGTTATGACATATGATTCCATCCAGAGTCTGCAAACTTAAATTCAGGGGAAAAATCACATCCAGCACTCGGGCACTGTGGATATTATGATTGAAATGTCTTCCTGTGTGCCCATAATACAAATCATCCAGTATCCGTTCTCCCTCATGGCCAAAGGGGGTATGACCGATATCATGGCCCAGGGAAATGGCTTCAATCAAATCCAGGTTCAGTCCCAGTACGGCACCGATATTGCGGGCAATCCGGGACACCAGCTGTACATGCTGGGCTCGGCGAGATATATCATCATTGCGATATAAGGAAAACACCTGAGTCTTATCAGAGTATCTGTTATAGTAGGGAATATGTAGAATCTTCTCACAATCCCTGACAAATGCAGGTCTCCATAGATTGGCCCTGTCATGGGACGGGTCCCTGCGAATCACCTTATCATTACTGCAAGCATAGGGATTCTGCCAACCGGTCTCCCGGTCTGCCTGTATCCGTTCCTGTAATTCCTTTGATAAACTGATATACTTTGCCATTGTTCCTCCTACAAAAAAACCGGAGCTATGTCTCCACAGCTCCGGCCACATAAATCATATTACTATTGCGGTAATATATAGACGAATATTATTCCTCTACCTTGGTGCCGCAACCGGTACAGAAAGCAGAACCAGCCTCTAAAGGATTACCACAGTTCTTGCAGGTAGCCACAGGTGCTGCCTCAGCCTCAGCAGGAGCTTCCTCTACAGGAGTCTCAATCACGGGAGCCTTTGCACCACACTTAGGGCAGAATGCAACCTCTCCGGCGATCTCTTCACCACACTGCTCACATACCTTGATACCCTTTACAGTTCTGATCTCGGTCTTCAAACGCTCGATTTCTGCCATTGCAGCATCAATCTTACCGATAACTTCAGCCAAATCCAGACCTGCGATGTTATCCTTGTTGTCGTAAACCAGCTTACCAATCTCCTTGAATACGCCGTCAATCAAAGACTCCTGGCTGGAAATCTGGCCATTCAGACCGGTTACCTTTGCAATTTCGTTAGCCTTTTTAGCTACGTCCTTGCTGGTATTTGCTATATTCTCGCTTAACTTGTCAAAAAAACCCATTTTCGTATCCTCCTCCAATTTGAGCATTACGGCAGTTTATCTGCCTGTCATTTCATATTATACTATTTTTTGACCACAAGAACAACTATTCTTGCTAATTTTTTTGTAAATATATTGTAAACATTTTAGAAATTAGAAAATTTCCTGTTGTGTTACAGTATGAATACCTGCCCCGTTCAGTGCCTGGATAGCATCATCATTGCGATCCACACGGAAAATCATGTATGCAGAGCCTTCCTTCTTGGTGGAAAGAAATGCATAGGTATACTCTACCTGGATTCCTACTGTGGCCAGTGTAGCCAATACCTTTGCCAGACTACCCGCCTCATCTGCCAATTCTACTGCAAATACCTCTGTAACAGTATGTACATACTCTGCTGCCTTCAGTGCTGCTACTGCCTTGTCAATATCCTCACAGATGATACGCACAATGCCAAACTCCTGGGTATCGGCGATGGAAAGTGCCCGCAGACTAATCTGCTGCTTTGCAATAAAATCCGTAACCTCAGCCAGCTTACCAGGCTGATTTTCAATAAAAATAGATACCTGTCTGATACTCATAGCATAACCCTCCCTTAATCATGTAATTTACGCTTATCGATTACTCTTACTGCTTTACCTTCGGATCTGGTGATACTCTTGGCAGGAACCAGATGTACCTTGGGGCTGATGCCCAGCATGGTCTTGATAGCTGATGCCAGTTCCTTCTCCTTGATAGCGATTTCCTTGACAGTATCGGAGAACATCTCATTGGACAGCTCTACAAATACATCCAGGGTATCGTTATTATTCACACGATCTACTTCAATACGGTAGTTAGGAGTATAACCCTGCTCCAAAAGTACGGTCTCAATCTGGGAAGGGAATACATTCACACCACGGATAATCATCATATCATCACTTCTACCCATGGGCTTGGTCATCTTTACATGGGTTCTGCCGCAAGGACATTTCTCTCTGGACAATACACAGATATCACGGGTACGGTATCTAAGCAGGGGGAATGCTTCCTTGGTAATACTGGTAAATACTAGTTCACCCTTGGAACCCTCAGGCAATACCTCTCCCGTATCAGGATCGATAATCTCTGCAATGAAATGGTCCTCATTGATATGCATACCTGCCTGTGCGGTACACTCATAGGCTACACCGGGGCCGCTGGTCTCAGTCAAACCATAGATATCGTATGCCTTAATGCCCAGGCTCTTTTCAATACTTCTACGCATTTCCTCGGTCCAAGGCTCTGCACCAAAGATACCTGCTTTTAACTTGATATCATCAGGAGTCAAGCCCATCTCATGAAGGCTCTCGCCCAAGTATGCTGCATAGGAAGGGGTACAACAAAGAATGGTAGCCTCCAAATCCTTCATAAATTGAATCTGTCTATCTGTATTACCGGAGGACATAGGTAGTGTCAAACATCCCACCTTATGTGCACCGCCATCTAAGCCTGCACCACCGGTGAACAAACCATAACCGTAAGCCACCTGTACCACATCATTCTCATCGCCGCCTACAGCCATAATGGCTCTGGCACAACACTCATGCCAAATATCCAAATCCTTCTGTGTATAGAAAGCCACTACTCTCTTACCGGTAGTACCGCTGGTGGAATGAATCTCCACACAATCCTTCATAGGTACAGCCAGCATACCGGTAGGATATGCCTCTCTCAAATCTGCCTTGGTGATAAAGGGCAGCTTATGCAAATCATCTGTAGATTTAATATCTTCAGGCTTTACACCCTTCTCATCCATCAAATTACGGTAGTAAGGCACATTATCATAAACATGCTTTACCTGCTTTACCAATCTCTCATCCTGCAGAGCTTTAATCTGCTCTCTGGACGCACACTCAATGTCCTGTTGATAGTATCTTGCCATATGTAACTCTCTCTTTCCCTTGTTTTTGCGGTCCCCATGACCTCAACACTAAAATTATAATTTTTTCGACTATTCATGTCAATGATTAATCCTATACAATCTCTTGATTTTTGAAAAGCCGGAAACACATATTCACATGGCTAAACAGAACAAAGCCGCCCACAGGAAATCTTCCCGTCGGCGACCTATCATTATTAATACATTAATACCTTTTTGTTCTAATATGTTATTACCCTTTCATCTAACAACATTAATTCCCCTTGTTCCAATCGAAACTCTGAAACAACGTCACCCACATGATCCATCATATCCTCACCGGCTACATACTGTTTTATCCTGATACAATTTGTGTCATCGCAACTTATTATATCGATAGAATAAAAACCTGTAACCTTTCCAAGTGCAGATTCCGACACATTTGCTCTGTTTATTTCCAATGCAAAACCATTTTCACTACTAATAGTATATCCACCATTTTTACCAGCTTTTACTGTAACACTATATTGATGTCCAGAAAAGATATCTTCACATACATCCCCGTACTGTGTTCCGTCAAAATCAAGCAATCGGATACCGAGGCGACCATTTGCACCCGCATATTTCATGTCGAAAAGCAGCAATATCTCTATGTCCGCATCCTCGTCAAAATTTCCTGAGAAAGCATCTAAAAAAAGACAATCTTCATTTTCCATCAAATAGGGATTCTCTACACACGAAATTTTCAATTCAAGCTTATTGATAAAAAAGGAACCTTCCTGTTCCCCCATTTCAACCAGCAATGAGTCCTCTATTCCATCCCCATTATAATCCTCTGAAAAAAATCCTTCTATCAGTTTCGAACTCATTTCGGAATTATCAAAAGAGTATATTACTTCGTGCTGTTCATTTTCTTCGTTCAATATTTCCTCTGACATGTCAGATACTTTCTCACTACTGCCATGAATATCGCTTAATACTTCTATTTCTATATGTTCTCTTCCACAGCCTCCAAGGGATAAAAACGCCCATGCACACATCAAGATTATCAGCCAACTTCTCCTAAATTTAGACATAAAAAATCTCCCATACAAACTATATAAAATTCTTTTGCGAATCAAAAAACTGTACTGGTCCCCCTTGTGACCTTATTGAAAAATCATAATAATAATGCAGCAAATCCTTATAAATTGTAATTCCATTCTCCTGTTTGAGCAAATAAATGCATCCTAACTGCTTTAAATCTCCACCATGCCAATAAGTATCCTGTGGAATACTATCATTTCCTTTTTTTAAATTTGCTTCAAAAACAATAGGATTTCCAGTACTTGACGTTCCCTGCATCCACACATCACTAACAGCCGCATAATCACTCAGAAAACCATATGTAGATTTATATGCATCATTATAGGCTATTTGGGAATCGCTTATATGATATGCTGCATCCTTTGACTCTTGAGTAATATAAAAATGCCACACATATGTCTTAATAGCAAGAATACACGCTTTTCTTGCTTCTGCATAGTTTCCAAATGTTGCATCACTTCCGACTTCTGCATATGTTATAGCCTTACACATATCGTGAAAGCCTTTTGTATGATATGTAGATGTGTCACGGTCATAATAAGTAATCTGGGTAGTATTAGTGGGTATTGCATATGAAGTAACAGTCAATGCTCTTCCTAGCGTATTTGGAATCTCCAAAGTATTCTCTACTGTTAGTGTATCAAATACTGTTTCTACATATTCCCCTTCATAATTAAGAATAACTCCATCTCTTCTTGCTTCAACAACTTCTTCTGTCTTTTGATAGACACTATTGAAAACATAGCCCGAATTCAACAGTCCCTCAAAATCCCATACTGTTCTTTTCTCTGAAATCTTCCACCCATCTCCCTCATACACGACAGCATATATTTCATAGCAAACTCCATTTGCATAATACTCAGAATCTTCATATGTCGTGTACTTTGCACCTACAACAACCGTAGCAGCTATTTTTCCAGAATAATCTTCAAACAATAAATACTCCGCGTCAGTAATATTAACATCTACACTTTCCACCGCTTCAACCAATTGAACATTTAATAATCCCCTATGCACTCTTTGATTTTCCGGATTTGTCAAAAAAAACAGCATATCTTCTGCGCTTTCACTGTCATAAAACTGAGAAACACTTTCCCAATCATGCTCATTTATTGCTTCATAATACGCACCTATAAATTCTTTCGAATTGAATGTATCATTTGCCACTTCCGTTGCTGATACAGACATGGGCATTCCCAATAGTACACATATGCTGCAAATACAAAACAAAAATTTCTTTAGTTTCATATATATTTTCTCCCTTGCTTTTATTTTCTACTCTTTAGCACGCGTTCTAAATTAAGTTCAACGTAGCATAATCTCTTTTCAAACGCAATTGATTTTCCGTCAATTTATATTTATATAAATATTTCCAATAAAGCAACTTTCATTTTCCATCTTCTCAATAATATTTCCACATAATCCATTGTAATTCCATTTACCCTCCTTTATAATTTCAGTTTTATACTTTAAAGTACGCGTCACTGTGATTGCTCATGCCTCCTGTCAACGCCAAAAACAAGCACCGGCCATAGGGCCGATGCCTGTTTTTCACATGATTTATAGAGGATTGAATTACGCTAATTTATTGGGAGTCCTCGGAATGGCAATTACAGTGGCAGTCTGCCCCCTCGGTGCCATTGCACCCACCGGTGCTGCTGCACTTGCCGGAGCAGCTGCCGCCGGCAGGACATCCAATACATTTTACGCCGCTTTTTTTTGCCTTTACGATGTAGATTACTGCAGCACCGATGATAACCACCAATATGCCTGCCAGAATGAAATCCGCCATTCTCATACTCCTTTCTCAAAATCGTTTAGCTCAATTTATATTCCGTGCCAAACTTCTTGTTATTTCTATAGATAAGTGCTACCAGAATAAATGCCATTACCAGTACCGCAATGAGGCCGGGCAGGAAGCCGGGGCCGAAGCTGCCGGTGGTAATGAAAGTACCAATCTGGTATACCAGGAATGCTACCGTGTAGCCGGTTCCCAGCTGAAGTGCGATACCTCCCCAAAGCCACTTTCCGCTCTGCATCTCAGAATTCATAGCACCCAAGGCTGCAAAGCAGGGAGGGGTAAACAGGTTGAACATTAAGTATGCTAGTGCTGCCACCTTGGTCAGTCCCAGGGCCACAGCTACTTCATTAGCACCGCCTACCAGAGCCAATTCTTCTGTATCGATAAAGCTGGTCAGTCCATAGCAAACCGCCAGAGTACCGACTACATTTTCCTTGGCAATGAATCCGGTAACTGCTGCTGCCGCCAACTGCCATGCGGTAATACCCACCACGGGTACTAAAATCACTGCAATGGGTGATGCAATGGTTGCCAGGATAGAAGTGCTCTCCATCCCCTCCTCTACCAGCTGCAGCTGCCAGTTAAAGGTCTGCATAATCTGTACCACTGCATTACAAACCAAAATAACAGTACCTGCCTTGATGATATAAGCCTTACCTCTGGAGCACATGGAAAAGAATGCTCTCTTTAAGCTGGGCAGCTTATACTCAGGTAACTCTATAATAAAGAAGGATTTTCTATACTTACAACCGGTCAATGCCTTGACTAACAGAGCTCCCAATAAAATCAGTACGATACCCACAAAATACATTAAAGGGGTTACCCAAATGGCATCACCGAAAAATGCACCTACAAACAGGGCAATCACCGGAAGCTTTGCGCCACAGGGCATGAAGGGCGTCAGCATGGCGGTAGCCCGACGCTCTCTTTCATTTCGGATGGTACGACAGGCCATAACACCGGGGATGGCACAGCCGGTACCGATTACCATAGGGATAACAGACTTACCGGAGAGACCCACTCTTTTGAAGATGGGGTCCAGTACTACGGTAGCGCGAGCCATATAACCACAATCTTCCAGTAACGCGATCAGGAAATACATCACCATTACCAGAGGCAGGAAACCTACTACAGCACCCACACCACCGATAATACCATCCACCAACAGCGACTGCAGGAAAGGATTGGCATTTTCTACCAGGCCTGCTACCCACTCCTGGAAGGTCTCAATCCAGCCTACCAGCCAGTCTGCAATCCAGGTGCCCAGAGTCGTCTGGGAAATATAGAAGACTAAGTACATTACTAAACCAAAGATTAAAATACCTAAGATAGGATTGGTAATCACTGCATCAATCTTATCCTGAAAATTATAGGTTTTGGTCAGCACCTTGCGTTTTTCAACATCTTTTACAAGCTTATTGACAAAGTCAAAACGCTTTCTGTCAGCTGCTTCTACCGCAGCTTTATCCTGCAGATTGATATCTCCCTGTACATAAGGAGCTTTCTGCCCCTTACCTACCAAGGATGCTGCGGTTGCTACAACCTGCTGTAATCCGTTATCACCGGAAGAAGTAGAGACGGTTTCAATTACGGGACATCCCAGCTTTTCAGCCAGCAGTGCTACGTTAATCTCTGTGTCCTTCTTTTCATTAATATCACTCTTATTTAATGCTACTACTACAGGGATACCCAATTCCAGCAGCTGAGTGGTAAAGAATAAGCTACGGCTTAAATTGGTAGCATCCACAATGTTAATAATCACATCAGGATTTTCATTCTTCACATAGGCACTGGTGATACTTTCCTCCGATGTAAAAGGGGACATAGAATATGCACCGGGTAAATCTACTGCGATTAATTCCTCTGCTCCCTCATAAATACTCTTCTTAATAGAGCTTTCTTTTTTTTCTACGGTAACACCTGCCCAGTTACCTACACGCTCATTCCTACCGGTCAGAGCATTGTACATGGTAGTCTTACCACTATTCGGATTTCCCGTTAATGCAATTCTCATCTTGCATCCTCCTCATTTTCCACTTTCAATCAGTGTTAGTAATGACTAACCGACTGTTATAAAAAATAGTGATTTGGTGGTCACTATTTTATTGAAATAGCTGTTGCTAATTCATTATCAATATTATATCTGGCATCCTTGATGGAAACCGTGCAGCTGTTCTTCTTGCGGGAAACCACAGTAATCGGTTCACCACTATAACACCCCAGCGAAAACAGGAATGCATTTAATTCCTCATCTTCTGTCACAATTGCATCTACGATATATTCTTCTCCGATATTGGCTTCTACCAGATTCATAATACCATCTCCTGCCGACATTGGTTAGTCGTTTCTAACTTCCTAACAAAATATAATACAGAAGAATGTGTTTGTCAACTACTTTTTTGAAAAATTTTCCTATAAATGTCAAAGCCCACCTTTCGGTGGGCTTTGTCTATTTTATTCCGCTTCCCCTTGTTAAGCTCTTCTTTTCAACAGTTTAACAATAAATGTCTCTAAAGCGAAATCAGAAGTCTCAACTAATTTTACAGTAGCAAATAGTATGCGAAAAAGCAATTGACGGTTCGTCAATTTGGCGATTTATAGTCTTTTTTGTCTTAATTTCGCATTCGGCAATTGAATTTATGGACTTACGCTTGTATAATTGGTTTTGCTAGAATATCAGTAAAGGGAAATGTTATGGATAAAGAAGTGTTTGGTCAGCTGATTACACAGCTGCGTAAAAATCAAAATTTAAATCAAAAAGAATTTGCGGAAAAACTCAATGTAACCCCCTCCACCGTCTGTAAATGGGAACGAGGTATCAACGCACCGGATATTACCTGCCTTGCCAGATTATCCCAGGTATTGGAGATTAGTTATGATGAATTACTAAATCCGGCGGAAACTCTGAAGCGATTACAACCCCCTTCCGTCCCCCAAGATATGGACCCAGCAACAAATACATCCGCAGACGGATCTGCATGCCAAAACACCGGTAATAACCGCAGATTCCCTAAATATTTCTGGCACTTTGCATGTGCCGCCACAGCTTTCGCCATCTGCTTTGTATGCATGTATCTGTATCTGCATCCCCGGTTCACGGTAATTGATACCCGCTATAATTATAACGGTAATTTCGGTGTCACTTACGAGATGTCCGTGGTGGGGCCTAAAGATATCAATGCTACTGCACTGGAAAACTATACCAAAAAAATCCGGGCAGAATGGAATGCCAACGAATATGCCACTGACGCAGAAGCCATAGATATCACCCTTTATACAGATAAAGAAACTGCTTCCAACTGGGGCATTAGCAATCAATATGTAGTATTAATCAAGGATAGACCTCAGGAGGAGCGTTAAGACGCTCCTCCTGTTTTTACTCATCTGCCCTATGCTCCTCTTGATACAATTCCAGCCTCGACTGTATTGTGTTTGTCACTTCACTAATCTCTTTATCCGAGGAAAAATAACTCTCCGCCTCTTCCATTACGATATTAAATATTTCCTGTGAAATAGCTTTACGGGGCACTGCTCCCTTGATAAACTCCTCATATTCTTCCAGGTAGGAACTACCATCAAATTTGTCCGGCAACAATATATTGGTCCCTTCGGGATAAACCCAGAAGTAGTGTTCCCCGGCTGCGTCATACTGCAATTGCTCTGCCGGAAGATCCCACCTCACACTGATGGCATCCTTAACCAGCCTTTGACTGTCCTTGTCAAAAAAATACTGCACCAGTTCCTTCACGCCTTCCTTTTCCATTGCTGCCTGGTTGACCACCAGCAATCCGCCGCTTTCCATGTAATTCCCATTGCCACTTTCTGTAGGATATCCTACAAAGCAGGTATCAGAGCCAATCTTGTCATAAGCAGTAGCAAAGCTGCGTATATCGAATATTTTTGCTTCCACAGCCAATAGCTCTCCGGCCTTTAATGCCTCCCCAAACTCCCCAAAGGAATTCATTTTGCGTACCTTTCCGGTCCGCTCCTTCACCTTCCTCAGCACCTCTTGAAATTCTGCACATTGGAATCCTGTCTCCTCTGCCAGGTAAGAGATATCCGCCATATTTATCCCTACCATAAAAAGCATATTGTAGAAAAAGCTGTCTTGTCCGAAATAATCGATAAAGATACCGGAATCCTTCCGTTCCTCCAACAATGCCAACACATCCCGGACGGTCCAGGTATTTTCCTGCCAACATTCCCGATTAGTGATGGTGGTGCGAATGGATACTGCCAGCGGTAGCCCTGCCAGTTCCTCATCTATCGTTCCCATCTGCACTGCTCCGGGTAAAAGAACCTCTAAGGTATCCCCGGTCAGCAGTTGTTCCAAATCTCCCAGGGCCCTCTTTTCATACAGATTCTCCATATCTGTCTGTGATATATAAAGAATATCCGGGCCCTTTCCGTTCATCACTTCCATGAGTATCCTCGCTACATCTTCTTCTGATTCATACGCCTCTTCATAGGAAATACCGTACACCGGATTTTCTTTGGAAAAATTGAACACTCTGCCCTTTAGAAATGCATTTTCACCACAGGCATTGGCTACCACAATCTCTCCTGCCACCTCCGCTTCCCTTTCATCCAAGGACAAAATGTAACGCCTTGTATTTTCTGTAATTAGCAGCTTTCCTGTGTCTCCACTCCTCATGAAGCAAACCCTTGCGGCATCTGAGATTTCATAATCCTGTAATTGAAACAAAATTTGCTTCTCACCGGTTGCAACATTCCAGCCAATCAGGGAATCACTATTTGTATAATATAAAACATTGCCATACATACCATGATATTCCCGAATATACTCCCGTTCGGTAAAGGATATTTGTTTTTCTTCTCCATTCTCCGGATTTATCCAAAGATAACTTATCTTTTCACCTGTTGCATGGGCAAAAAGAATCTCTCCCGTGTCTGTTCGGAAGCTCTGCAATACATTATCCCTTTCCCCTGCCTGATAGGTATAATGTGTTATCAATTCACCTGCCTCATCCAAAAGATAAATACTATTTCGGTCTCCATCACCAATATAAATATTTCCCCATTCATCACAATTAATCTGTGTTCCTACATAAGCTATGGGTCTGTCCTCCCAGATTCCATAATCCTTAAGACTATTTATGATATCTATGCTTTTCTGCTTATTCCCCTCCTCATCGGTGTATACCAAATAGTAATGTTCTGTAGCGGAACGATTGTTACTATCTTTTATGGCATCCGTACTCACAAAAAACACTACTGTCTCCGGATTTACCACATCCATACCCAGAATATTTCCTTCCGAAATCCCCCAGTGCTCAGAGTTCAAGTTGAAAGTCAAATCCGCTTCCTTTCCTGTCATTTGAAAATTAGAAACAGTTCCTTCAGAAGCATAATGATTATCCAGAATATAGAAATCCGTGTTCCGGGTCCTCTGGCACAATTCACTGGCATAGGTATTATCCGGCTTGGAATAATTTAGTTCCTCATAGTCTACAACAAATAGTTGCTGTTCTTCATACGGTCACTCTGTGACAAATCCTTGCTGTTTCCAATCACATGTTGTTTCTAAAGTCGAAATTGTCGCATCCTGATTTTTAACACCGCAAGAAGCCAGTAACAT
>JAFUKK010000010.1 GCA_017473665.1 Lachnospiraceae bacterium | reverse complement strand
TGGAGTATTGGTAAGAAATACCATGTTTCTGTGGATTCCTTGCGCAGACTTAATAATCTGACTTCAGACATCATTATGCCGGGGCAGAAATTGCTGATTATGAAGGAACAGCGTAGTTGAGAAGAATAAGGTGACTGCCGGAAAATAGATGGCGGTGAATAAAAAAACTCCGGGAGGCTATTGCTTCCCGGAGTTTTGATGCCCGAAGGCACTGATTATTCAGTAATTTCGGTGGGGGCAGAAGCTTTCTTTGCATCCTCTGCCATCTTGTCAAATTTCTCCATAACCGCTTCATAGGTGCGTTTGGAGATGTCGGGTAATTCGCCGCCCCAGGTTTCCTGGGCCTGCTCATAGCCCTTTTTAAAAGCTTCGCGCATATCTTCAATCTTGTCAGGGTCACCACCTGTTAAAGCATTTGCGAAGTCAATAATACGGTCGGAAGTCTGGTTCACACCCCAGTAACCGTCTTCTGCAATATCGGCCTGTGCCTGTGCCTTGGTAGCGGGATCTACAGTGAAGTTACCTTCCCGTAAGAAACTCCAGATATCATTGGCGTTGGCATAGCTGGTGGACTGTTTCAGCATCAGCTGCTCTACCAGACTGCGAAGCTGTGCGGTCTGTGCTTCGGCATCAGCTTTCATCTTTGCTACCAAATCCACATTGGTAGTATATTTCTTGGCAGCCTCGCTGGGCTCATAGATAACACCGGTAGACTCGGGAGTAGTAGCTTCCTGTACTTTCTGCTCTACGTTCTGTTCGGTGGTCTGCTGTTCTTTTACTTTGTTACTGTTGTACATCTGCGTGCTGTAAGCTGCAGTAGCTTGTGATGAAGTAATTCCGTTTACACTCATAATCACACCTAACCTTTCCTGTTCCTGTGGAACAAAACGTGTTTCTGTGGACACACTGCCACAGGGTATCATCCTTGATTTCAATATGTATATCGGTAGTACTTTAGTATTAGTTTAGAGTATTTTCTAAGAAAATGCAATATTTTGTTGGAAAGTGGCTTTCTTACTAATATTTTACACGGAAGGGAGCCAGTCATACCTTGACGTATTCCTTAAAATAGGACTATAATAAATATGATTAATGTATACAAAATACAAACCCATGCAATGGAGAATATATATGAGTAAATTGACCTTAAAAGCCTATGCCAAAATCAATCTGGGCTTGGATGTGGTACGCAGATTGGAGAATGGCTACCATGAAGTAAAGATGGTAATGCAGACGGTGGGTATTTATGATACCCTGACCTTTGAAAAAGGGGACTATGGCATTGTGATTACCACGGATTCGGGGGAATTGCCTACGGATGAGAATAATCTGATTTACAAGGCGGCCAAGCTACTGATGGAAGCTTATCAGGTACAGGGGGGTGTGAAAATCCATTTGACCAAGGAGATTCCCATTGCAGCGGGTATGGCAGGCGGCAGTACCGATGCGGCAGCTACCTTTAAAGGTATTAATGAGCTGTATCAGCTTGGATGCAGTCAGCAGGAGCTAATGGAACTGGGGGTACGGGTAGGTGCAGATGTACCTTATTGCATTATGGGCGGTACCGCACTGGCTCAGGGTATCGGTGAGGTGTTGACGCCGCTGGCAGTACCGCCGGAGTGTTTGGTATTGGTGGCAAAGCCGGATATCAATGTGTCTACCAAATATGTATATGAGCATTTGGATGCCACAGGCGTGGCTAATCATCCGGATATAGATGGTATGGTGGAGGCCCTTGCGCGAGGGGATTTACAAGGCATTATGGACAGGATGGAGAATGTGTTGGAGACTGTGACAGTGGAGGCGCATCCTATTATTACCACCATCAAGGAGCGTATGCTGGAGCTGGGGGCAGGCAGGAGCCTGATGAGTGGCAGTGGTCCTACGGTGTTCGGTATTTTTACAGATGAAAAATTGGCAAAGAAAGCATATGAGACATTGGAACAGGATGGATTGGCCAAGCAGGTCTTTTTAACTACATTTGTACAATAGATAGGAGGAAGGTACATGCAGGATCATTTACAGATAAAGATGGACGAATTTTTACCTCTGCGGGATGTGGTGTTTAATACATTACGTCAGGCCATTTTGACCGGGGATTTAAAACCCGGTGAGAGACTGATGGAGATACATCTGGCTAATAGGCTGGGGGTGAGTCGTACTCCTATCCGTGAGGCCATCCGTAAGCTGGAGCTGGAGGGGTTGGTAATCATGATTCCCCGTCGCGGAGCGGAGGTGGCTCAGATTACGGAAAAGAGTATGAATGATGTGTTGGAGGTACGTCGTTCCATGGATGCATTATGTATTGAACTGGCTTGTGAACGAATCTCTGAGGAGGAAGTGGTGGCTTTGAAGAAAGCCTGTGATGAATTTGAACAGGCAGTGGAGACCGGAGATATCAAGATTATTGCTCAGGCGGATGTGGCTCTTCATGATATTATCGTACGTGCTACGGGCAATATGCGTCTGGTACAGTTGATTAACAACCTATCAGAGCAGATGTACCGTTACCGTTTTGAATACATCAAAGACAGTAGCCAGCATGCGCGTCTGGTGGAAGAACACCGTATGATTTATGACAGCATTGTCAGAAAAGACAAGGAGACTGCATCCAGGGTAGCTAAGCTACATATTGATAATCAAAAGAAATCCATTATCGACCAATTACGTCTGGACAGAAGCAACAGATAGTAGCGAGTGGTTTGGTGAAGCATAGCAAGAGGGATTCTGGCGGATTATAGATTTTATGTATAAGATATAAAATATGTGCAATACTCCTGATATCAAATAAGTCAGGAGTAAGGGATGAAAGAGAAAGTAAAAAAATATATTGGAATATATGGCAGATATGTGTTGGCAGGCTTTACAGTATTTTGTTGGTGGAGTATCTTTTTTCCGCAGATGGTAATGAACGAGAATTGTTACCGAGTGCTGGAAAAGGATGGCAGACCGGTGACGGAGGAATCATTACAGGCGGAAGAGCCGGATTGGATGGACCTACCGGCCTATTGGGAGATACTGGAAGCAGAAGAGGATGAGGTGGTGCTGACCGGTAAACTCTGGGAATATTTCAAGGACAAAGGATGGATAAAGGAATGACCAAGGAAGTAATGGTACGAATCGTGGGGCAACATACGGGCGAGGCGGTGGATAATGAGAAACTGGCATCTGCAGCACCGGGAGTTTATTATGAGCGTGATGGTGCCCGGTACATATTATTTGAAGAGAAGGCGGAGGGATTTGAAGAAACCATTAAGAGCCGCATTAAGCTGAAGGATAATTGTTTGGAAATCAACAAGCAGGGGCCCTTAAATTCTCATATGATATTTCAGGAGGGAATGGTGCATAATTCTGCATATGTGACTCCCTATGGCAGATTTCTTATGGGCATCCGTACCAAGCGGTTTGCCATGGAGGAGAGAGAGGAGAGTCTTCAGATTCAAGTGGATTATGATTTGGAGATGGATGATCAGTTTGTGGCTCAGAGCAGAATCGATATTTTCGTGATTTCTGCCGGTCAGGTGCATTCTGTCAACCCGTGAGCAGGATATGTGGGTACTGCATGAAATAAGAAGAGAATAAATAAACCGGTTGTGGACATCCACAACCGGTTTTATTGTGTCATATTTACTTAATGGGTTTTGCTCCGGCCTTTTCCTGAGCGGTTTCAACCGCACGTTTGAACCAGCCTTTTTTCTTGGTATCTTTAGGAGCTTCGGTCTTGCCATGGAGACCCTTTACCTCCAGGATGTAGATGCCGCTGACTACAGCCTTTACCTCTTTCTTTATAGGGATACTGTCAAAAATCTTTTCATCGCTGACCAGGGACATAATCTGGGGACCCACCTTAGCTTTTACGATGGGTAGCTTGGATCTGCGCATCATCTTGGGGGTCTGGTCGATTACTATCTGGGGCAAACCGGAATCGATAATGCGTACCCGTTTCTTGTCAATAATCAGCATGCTTACGGTTTGGCGGTTAGCATTCAGTGCCTCCTGTTGCTCTGCCTGTTTTTTCTGTGCTTTCTTACCTAAGAAATATAATACAACCATTGCGGCTATTATTACTAAGATAACAACAATTAATACAATCATCCATGTCTGCATGTTACATGAACCTCCTTCGCCGAACATTTACTCGAGGGATATTGTATCACATTTACCCGTGGTTAATCAATAAAACATTTATGAATAATTGACATATTTTGCCCCATGTGTTGTGGTATACTGCAAGACGATATAGAAAAGGGCATATATCACACATGTTGCAGTAAAGGGGATGGGAATAGGATGGAACAGTTATGGGGAAGTGTGGCAGACGTTTGGGCCGGAATATGTGGTCACACATTGTGGCTTAGTTTGTTGTTTTCCATTGCAATTGTTTTTTTTGAACGCAGAAATCCAAAGAGTGTATGGGCATGGTTACTGTTATTATATTTCATACCGGTTCTGGGATTTATTTTATATCTGTTTCTGGGATGGAATATGCATAATAGGAAGATGTTTCGGATTAAAGAAGTAGAAGAACAGTTGGGACAGGCCATCCGGCGTCAAACAAGACAGTTGAAGGCTGCGAGTATGGAAAATATTGACCCTGCTATCAGCGATTACAGAGAACTGATTATGTACAATCTGGCCACTTCAGAGGCGGTGCTTACGGATGATAACGGAGTACGGATATTTGTGGACGGGCGTAGCAAATTTCAGGCTCTCATGGAAGATATACGCCGGGCCAGACATTTTATCCATATCCAATACTATATCATCAGAAATGATGTTTTATTTGGGGAAATCCGTAAATTGCTGGTTCAAAAGGCAGCTGAAGGAGTGGAGGTAAGGGTACTTTTTGATGCAATGGGATGCCGCGGAGTGAATCATCGCTATTGGAAGGGGTTGGTCCATGAGGGTATCCGGGTGGCAGAGTTTTTTCCGGCTTTTTTTGGAAGATTACAGTTACGTATGAATTATCGGAATCATCGGAAAATTGTGGTTATAGATCATCAGGTGGCCTATGTGGGTGGATTTAACATAGGTAGGGAATATGTAGATTTGGAAGAAAAATACGGCCATTGGAGGGATACCCATCTGCGTATAACTGGCAGTGCGGTGGGGGCCTTGGGACTACGCTTTGCTATGGACTGGAATTATGCATCCGGGGAGAACTTGCTGGAGAGCCCCGGTGTGTGGAATGCAGCGGAACATATGCTGGAGGGACCATATATTCCGGAGGAAAAGGGGGGACATTGTGATATTCAGATTATCAGTAGCGGCCCGGACAATACCACCAGGCAAATCCGGGATAATTATCTCCAGCTGATTCATAAGGCCAGGGAGAGTATTTATATACAAACACCGTATTTTATCCCTGATGAAGAAATATTGACAGCATTGAAAATAGCAGTACGCTCCGGTGTCCGGGTGCATATTATGATTCCCTGTAAGCCGGATCACATGTTTGTCTATTGGGCTACCTATTCCTATGTGGGAGAATTGGTAATGGAGGGGGCTAATTGTTATACCTACGACAATGGATTTTTACACAGCAAGGGAATTATTGTGGATGGCCGGGTATTTTGCTATGGTACCGCCAATATGGATATCCGCAGTTTTTCATTGAATTTTGAGGTAAATGCAGTGGTGTATGATGCTCATAAAGCCAAAGAGATGGAGGGGTATTTTCAACAGGATTTGAAACATTGTACATGTATTACCAGGGACATGTATGCAGCCCGAGGGGTGGCTGTACGGCTGCGGGAGCAGATTTGCCGACTGCTTTCGCCTCTTTTATAGTGAAAAAGCTTTTAAAATCCGCAGATTTATGGTATAAAGGATTATGTGTGTCCCAGGGCAGCCGGATAGGGATGATATTAAATGAGGATACACATAGGTTTAGCAGGTTGGCGTCGCAGTATGCGACAGATTGTGAGGAGTTATGAAAAGTAAGAAGATTTTGGCAGCATTGGTAATGACAGGTACATTATTATTAACTGCATGTGGTAACAATGAAAAGGAACAGGATGCATCTGTCCAGAGTTCTCAGGAAGTAAATGATTCTCAGCAGGAAATGGTATATTTGAAGGATTTGGTGGTAGAGGATTATGTGACCCTGGGGGATTACAAAAATATTCAGATTACTAAGCCTACTTTAC
>JAFUKK010000084.1 GCA_017473665.1 Lachnospiraceae bacterium | reverse complement strand
TACTCCTTAACCAAATATCGCAGCAGGCATAGGCCTGCTGCGAAATAAAAAACCTTTAAAACTACGCTTCTACCTTAAAAGCTTTCTCCACATTCAGGGCAGAACTTGGGAGTTTGGCTGGGATTTTCAGGAGTCCAACCACACTTACTGCACTTAACAGCGGTCACTGCTTCGGGCTTTTTGGCTCCGCATTCCTCACAGAATTTGCCTGTATTCACATGTCCACAACTACAGGTCCAACCATTCTGTGCTACCTCCGGCTTTTTTCCTCCACACTCGGTACAAAACTTACCGGTATTCACCTGTCCGCAGGAACAAGTCCAACCATTCTGCATCTGGTCTACCTGATTCATGGTATACATCTGTGCTGCCATATTAACAGGGCTCGCCTGAACATTCTGATTGGTATACATACCGGTAGCAGCACCGGCCATATTCATATTAGCAAAAGCAAACATGGGGCCCACTGCATCATTGGAAGCAGCCGCATGCATCGCAGCAATTCTCTGTTTTTCCAAATCCACACCCAACAGGCCATTTTGATTCTTCATAATATCAATTTGCAGTTCGCTCTTTTTCTTTGCCATCTCCTGTTGTAACTGACGGAACATCTTCTCATCTTCTTCAGGAATGGTGATTGGATTCAGATTCATGGATACAATCTGAATACCACGGTTTTGGAACCACGCTTCTTTTAATTCCTCATTTAAAATCTCAGTAATATCATCCGCATAATCAGGAATTGCACTATAACGCACACCCTGGGCAGAGATTTTTGCCAATGCAGGCTGCAATGCATCGACCAATTCGTCCTTCATGAAACCGGTAATGTCACCGGTCTTGTAATCATGGGTCACATTACCGCATACATTCTTGTAAAATACGAGGGGATCCACAATCTTAAAGGAATAGGAACCATTGCACCGAGCAGTGGTGTCCAGATCCAATCCCACATTGGTATCTACCACACGGAAAGGGATGGGATTACGGGTACCGAACAGATTACCTTTTATCTCTTTGATATTAAAGAAATATACTCTCTGATCATTACCGGTATTGCCGCCAAAGGAGAATCTGTTTACCAAATTCTTTACAGTGTCTAATATAGTATTTTCATCCAATTCACCGGTGAGCAGACTGGCTTCTGTGGAAGAATCATATACAAACTTGCCTGCATCTGCAGAAAACTCAACGATTTCACCCTGCTCTACAATAATCATACACTGACCTTCGTTTACAGCGATAACGGAGCCGTCACTGATAATATTCTCGCTACCCTTGGTATTAGAATTACGGCCACTGCTTACCTTCTTCTGAGCCTTGGTCATCAATACACTGTCAGACAATGAATCGCAATAAAAATACTCTCTCCACTGATCTGCCAATAAAGACTCAATGGAATCCTTTGCTGCTTTAATCAAACCCATGTTATGTACCTCCCTTTCGTTTAACAACACTAGACTCATTCTAACAAATTTTAGCCAGAACCTCAACTGGTTTATGAATAAATCTTTACAAAAGCAGAATTTTCTACTAAACTATATTTTATCGAGATAAAGCGTAAAATCGCAGGTGTTGTCGACGAACCCCTGCACTATTATTTTACAGATTGTGAGGAATTATGGGAAAGAAAGCAACAAAAGCCGCAGACAATATGTATTATCTTGCCCGATGTGAGGCAGCTGAGTCCAATCCTGAATTAAGCAGCCGCGAAAATGCCGCAGAGGTAGTAGGCATTGATCGCACTCGCCTGGCACGTATCGAACTGGATACCATTTCCCCCTATCCTGAAGAAGTGAAAGCCATGGCGGCAGCATATAATACCCCTGAGTTGTGCAATTCCTACTGCGCCCGGGAGTGCCCTATCGGCAAGAATAGTGTTAAGGAAGTGACCATTGATGATTTTGATCGTCTGGCCCTAAAGGTGCTGGGCTCTCTGAAGGATATCGATGATTTACGGGCTTCCCTGATTGCCATTTCCGAAGACGGTGTCATTGAAGCTTCCGAACGCCCTGCCTTCCAGGAGATTCTGGATTCTCTGGAAAAAATCAGCATCAATGCCAAGGCATTACAGCTTTGGGCGATTAAAAACATTCGTTTATAACCGCCCTTTTATCCCTATATAACCGATTTATTCTAACCGGCTGCTGATAGGCTATTCCTTTTCCGCAGCCTTTTTTGCAAAATCGGTATTTACCAGGTCTGCATAAGGAACTGTTTCCTTTAGCTGTCCTGCATCTTTCAAAATATTCAAAAGCAAATCAAAAGCATCCTGTTCAAAGACAAGATTTGTTTTCCAGGTATCCTGTTCATGATATCTGGCTACAATCTTGGTGATGGTTTCCACATCCGTCTCACTGAATTGGGGTGCTATTATTTTTGCAATTTCCTCCGGTGTATGGGTAGTCACATAATCCATTCCCATCTGCAGTGCATCAGTAAAGGCCTGCATTACTTCACCATTTTCCGCAATATAACTCTTCTTTGCACAAAAGGAAGTATAAGGTACATAACCGGAATCCTCCCCCAGAGATGCTACCACATAACCATCTCCCTTTGCCTCCAATGCAGTGGCATGAGGTTCAAACTCTACCGTAAAAGCACCCTGCCCGCCGGAAAATGCAGCTGCAGTGGAACCAAAATCAATACTCTGGTCAATACTCAAATCTTTTACCGGATCAATGTTGTTTTTACGCAAAATATATTCAAATACCATCTGGGGCATACCACCGGCTCTGCCTCCCAGGACCTCCTGCCCCTTCAGCATATCCCAGCTAAAATCTGCAATGGGTTCTCTGGCCACCAGGAAATTTCCAGCCCTTTGAGTCAATTGGGCAAAATTCACCACATAATCCTGCGCCCCCTGGGCGTAGGTATAGATAGTGGACTCACATCCCATAAAGCCAATATCAGCTTCACCGGAGAGTACCGCTGTCATAGTCTTATCGGCCCCAAATCCGGTAACCAGGGTAAGGTCAATCCCTTTATCCTCAAAATACCCCTCTTCTATTGCCACATACATGGGGGCATAAAAAATAGAATG